>CAJGDF010000144.1 GCA_904502105.1 uncultured Clostridia bacterium | reverse complement strand
TTTTAACATATATATTTTTTTCCCAGATCTGACCAATATCGAAATCATTTTCGGTAAAATCGACATGATCGGAGCTGTTTTTCAAAGAATTTCCGCAGACACTGCATGTTGAAATATGATAAAACTTTGCATTTGCTTTCTTTGCAAGCTCAACCATATTTTCCGTTCCGCCGACATTCGTTTTAAGGTAAGGTTCAAAATCGGAAGCATAATGACGGACATCCGCCGCGCAGTGATATATCTCGCAGACAGATTCGCAGAGAGACGAATAATCGATGTCAGACATACCAAGTTTATGTTCTGAAACATCACCTGCTATAACGGTTACAAGATTCATCAGTTCACTGCATTTTTCCTCACCGAAGTAATATGCGAACATTTCGCAAAGACGGTCTTTATTTCCGCCTCTAACGAGACATACGACATTTGAATAGCCCTGTTCTGCGAGTTCAGCAACAAGATGAGCGCCGAAAAATCCTGTAGCACCGCTCACCAACACAACATTTCCGATATTTTCCGTATGATTATCGGTTTCTGCGGGTTCGGTTAATTTCATTTTGGATCTGAGAAGCTCAGCCTGCTGCTTAACTGTGGGATTTTCGTAAAAATCGCCAAGCGAAAACTCATAATTATCACTGTAGTATTTTCCGAGTACAGTCAAAGCCGCAAGAGAAGTACCCCCGACGTCAAAGAATGAAGAATCCTCTGATTTTACGGGTACACTGAGAACAGAATTCCATACTGAAAGTACATATTCAATTTCATTTTGGAACGCTGAATTTGTGGCAACAGTGTTCTGAACAACGATATCATCGACCGTAGATTCTGTTTCGGGAACAGAATCATTCATAGAAGAGATCGACTCCGTTTCAGATGAAATAATATCATCCTCAAGCGTTTTTCTGTCAGCAGCGATTTTTTTCAATGCCATGCCGTCAATCTTGTTTGTTGCGGTCAAAGGCATTTTGTCCAATCTGATAACATCGGACGGGATCATATATACAGGGAGAGTCTTTCTTATCTCGGAAACAATAATTTCTTTAGTCAGACTACTGTCTTCAGACACATAGAAAGAACAAAGCTCCATTGAACCGTCTTCTTTTTTTATCGCAACAGTTGCAGCCTGAACATTCGGGAAAGATCCTTCTATCGCACCGCTGATCTCACCGAGCTCGACTCTCTGGCCGTTAAGCTTGACCTGAGAATCTTTTCTGCCTATATAATCAAATCTGCCGTCTATTCTTAAACGTACGATATCACCGCTTCTGTACATCTTTTCTCCCGGGAAACAGATATCGTCAATAAATGAGCTTTCCGTAAGATCATCTCTTCCGATATATCCGAGAGACAGACATTCACCTGCTATATACAATTCACCGCAGGCAGTGGGAAGAACGGGTTTCAGATTTTCATCAAGAACATATGCTCTTGTATTTTGAAGCGGTCTGCCGATCGTGATATGCTCGCCCTTTTTGAGCGGCTCTGCGGTTGTAAACACAGTAGCCTCTGTAGGTCCGTACATATTCATCAATATACCGTCGGAGCAATCCGAGAATTTATTCAAAAGACCGTTTGTTACGACCTCACCGCCAAGGAGCACAACTCTGATGTTTTTGGAAGCGCCTCTGAATTCATCGTTATTAAGACAGAAGTTTAATCTGGTAGGAGTCATTTCAAGAACTCCGACCTCATATTTTTCAATAAGAGAGGCAAGTTTCCAGGGAAGCATCATTTCTTCCTCATCAGCCAGAACAACAGTTCTGCCGAGAGCAAGTGAGATAAGTGTTTCAACAACAAAGCAGTCAAAAACGGCATTTGTTGAGCAAAGAACATTTCCGTCAAAAGAGGAAAGCATTTCTTTCATCTGAGAATAAAGATTGCTTAACGATCTGTGGCTGAGCATTATACCCTTGGGCTGCCCGGTTGAGCCTGATGTAAACAAAACGTTCACAGAGCAGGTGTCTTTCACACGTATATCGCACTCATCGGAGGGTCCGTCTGCGGGCAATATACAGAAATCGACATTGATGTTGTTCTTTTTGAGCTGTTCGGCAACAATAACATCAGAATCGCACAACACAAGTGCGGCATTTGATATGGAAAGCATATAACTTATTCTTGATTCGGGGAAAGTGTCAAGAATAAACATATACGAGCATCCCGCTTTGAGTATTCCGTACATAGAAGCGATCATATCGGGAGTTCGCTTCATATAGATCGCAATACAGCTGTCGGGTTTTATATTTTTAGAAAGAATAAACGATGCGATCTGGTTTGCACGGTATTCAAGCTGTGAATAAGTGATATTGCTGCCGTGATAGATAACAGCGGTTTTATCACTGCTCTTCGCAGCAGTATTTTTCAATATTTTATGGATAGGATTATTAATAAACGGGGTTACGGAATAATTGGGTGTATCAATAAGAGTTTCCTGATCGGATGAAGACATAAGTTTAATATCGGAGATCTTTTTCTCGCTGTGAGAAACGATCTGCCCGATAATATTCTTAAAACATCTTCCGTAGAACATTACCGTTTCATCGCAAAGAAGACCTGTTGCATATGAAAAATTCAAAGATATAAGCTTATCCTTACGTGCAAGTTCAACGATCATATCCATCTTCACGCTGCCCGTGGAGATAGGACGGAACTCGATTTTTTCGCCTGCAAGACTGAACGAAGTTATATCAACAGGACTTTGAGTAAACATAACACTGTAAAGAGCGTTCTGATCACCTCGGGGAAGACCGAGAGCATTAATAAGCTCTTCCAATGTGATATTCTGATGATCCAGCAATGCCGCAACTTCAGATCTTACGTTGGACAAGAAATCAAAAACTGAATTTTCGGGATCAATGCTCAACCTGACAGGCAACGTATTTATAAACGGACCGCAAATATTTTTGGTTTCGGATATAGTTCTTCCGGATACGGGTGTTCCGATAACGAAATCGGAATTACCTGATGCGGCAGATAAAAGTATGCCGAAAGCTGAAAGGAACAGCACGTATTCTGATATGCCGTTATCTTTACAAAATGCTTCGCAAGCCCTGCTCTCTTCTTCATCAAACAGGACCTCATGATCTTTTCCTTTATAATCGAACTTTTTGGAGCCCGAAGAATAATCACCGCAAAGCTCAAGCTTTTCCGTCAATCCGGAAAGATGCTCTTTCCAGTAATTGATCAGAGAAACATCTTCAAATTTTTTATCGTTTACGAAATTGAGATAGTCGTAAAAATCCCACTCAACCAAAACCTTTTCGGAGCGGTACAAACGATCAAGACGCTGTAAAATAATTGCTGAACTGATGCCGTCACCGATAATATGATGACTGTCGATAAACAGACAGCAATCCCCGTCAGCCGACTGCCATATACCTGCTCTCAGAAGAGGCGCATGCGTCAGATCAAACGGACGGATAAAATTCTGAGAAGCCTCTTCGTAAGAAGCACCCTCAACAGATTCAAGTTTAAAATCAACTCTGTCGAGTATTTTTGCAACGATGCCGTTCTTTCCCTGAACGAAAACCGTTCTGAAAATAGGATCTTCGTTTATAAGGGAATCAAAAGATCTCTCGAGAAGATCTGTATCGGGCATTCTTTCCATTCTGAATGCGCCCGGCATGTTATAAGACAGTCCTTCAGGATCTATAACAGACTGAACATATATACCCTGCTGAATACCTGTCAGCATATATTCGGATATTTTTTCTTTTTTTACAAAGGAATCCGATGCGACCGTCTGTTCAACATCAACAGAATTAAAAATGACAGACGAACCGTTTATATACTCAGAAAGTCTTAACGCTGTTCTGCATGCGTAAAGATCGGAAACTCTGATTTTTTTCGAGAATTTCTCTTCTATCTCCATAATACACTGCATTGCATTAAGAGAATTTCCGCCATTTTTAAAATAATCGCTTGTAAGCTGAATATCAGAGTTATTAAGAACATTTTTGAAAATGTCTAAAATAACATAAGCTTCAGATGAGGCTGTACCGTTATAGCTTTCAGCGGATACAGTCGGAATCGGCAAAGAAGAGTCATCTATTTTACCGTTCGATGTTACAGGCAAGCTCTGAACCCTCATAAAGAATGAAGGGATCATATAGTTTGGCAAATAAGTTGCCGCATGGGAAATAAGCTCGGATTCTGCAATTTCGGATTCCGAGGAATAATAAACAACAATAAAATCTGTTCCGTTCAGATTGCAGATTTTTGAATATGCACCGATTATACCGGGGAAGGATCCAATACAGGAGGAAATTTCCTGAAGCTCGATTCTGAGTCCGTGAAGCTTGACCTGGCTGTCGGCACGTCCGACCAATACAAGCTCACCGCCGGATGTCCAATTGGCGATATCACCTGTATCGTATATTCTGTCGTCATTTATGAAAGGATTTTTTCTGAAATATTTTTCGGTGATATCAGGTCTGTTTCTGTAACCTCTGCCTACACATTTACCGCCGACGAAAAGTCTGCCCTGGCCTCCTATAGGCATAGGATTGAGCCATTGGTCGAGAACGTACATTTTACAGTTTCCGAGAGGAGAGCCAACGGTTATCTTATCCGCTCTGGAAAGCTCCTTCATACTTACGGCAACCGTAGTTTCGGAAGGTCCGTACTGATTATATATACGCGCATTTGTACACGATTTTATTTTTCTTAACAACTCTGTTGAAAAATGCTCGCCGCCGCAAACGATACTGTCAATACGGCTCAGTGCCTTTTTGAATGTTTTACTTGAAAGAAGCACTGACAGGCGGGACGGAGTCATTGCAAAAAAGCCGACAGCGTAACCTGTTATCAGCTCAGCAAGGCGTTCGGGAGACTCGATATCAGAATCAGACGGGAAAACGATTGTTCTTCCGTTCAGGAGAGCAACGATACTCTCAAGCATAAATGCATCAAAGCCTATATTGCATACAGACAAGACAGCACCGCTTCCGTAAACGGGTTCCATTTCCTGAGCGAGAT
>CAJGDF010000143.1 GCA_904502105.1 uncultured Clostridia bacterium | reverse complement strand
GCAGACGAGGCGGCGAAGAATATATGGGCTATGCATATTACGGCAGCCGTGAACTGTTCCCCACTAAACAATAAAAGGTGCAGACATGAATATAACACAAACTTTTTACGATAACCTTGCATCGCAGTACGACAAGCTTTTTTTTGATTGGAGTTCAACAACGAAAGAACAGGCATTGTTATTGGATAAACTGTTTTCAAACAACGGATTTGACAAAAATGCAAAAATACTTGACTGCGCATGCGGAATAGGAACACAGTCCATCGGACTTGCAGCTATCGGATATGATGTTACCGCATCGGATATAAGTGATGCAGAGCTTTCTCAGGCAAAAGAAAGAGCGGCAAAAAATAATGTTGAAATACGTTTTGAACACGCTGATTTCTGTGCATTATCGGAAACATTTTCCGAGAAATTCGATATCATTATAGCAATGGATAATGCATTGCCCCATATGCTTTCAACAGATGAGTTAAACTCTGCGATAAAAAGCATAACCGACCGCCTTAACAAAAACGGATTATTTGTTGCAAGCATCAGAGATTATGATACGCTGCTTGAAACAAAGCCGCCGTACTCCCCGCCGTATATACATAAAACAATGAACGGTCAGAGAGTATCTTTTCAGACATGGGATTGGACCGGAGACATATACAAACTGACTCAATATATAATTGATGACGAAAATTCTCTTGAAATAAACAAATTTGAATGTGAATACAGAGCAACACGCCGACAGGAGTTTACCGACCTGCTCACAGAAAACGGCTGCAGCAGAGTTGAATGGAAATTCCCCGAAGAAACAGGATTTTATCAGCCCATTGTTGTTGCCGTAAAATAAGTATCAATAACATTATTTAAAACATAAAAATCCAACAGAAAGATCTGTTGGATTTTTTTATTCGAACGTCGGTGATACATGAGCGCCGTTCTTGATCATCTCAAAATGCAGATGACAGCCCTCCATTAGCTCATTTTCTGCGCTTTCGCCTGTTTTGCCTATAATATCACCAGCAAAAACTTCCATATCCTTTAACACCCTTACGTTAGGCGATAAAGCCTGATATACAGTTCTTGTCCCGTCAGAATGAAGGATAACTACGGTAGTACCCATAAATCCGTCCTCGTAGACATCTTCCACTATCCCATCAGCTGCAGCATAAACATCACAAGGCCCGTCCGTTATATAATCAACACCTTTATGAAGACGCCAATCCTCAAGTGTTTCCGAAAAAACAGGCATTGTTCCCGAAAATTCATTAACAGAAACAATATCTGCACTGTTAACAGGCAAAAAAAACGACACCGAAAGATCAACGGGTAAAACTTCTTCGACATCGGGGGCAGGCTGCATTTCAACGGTTATACCCTCTTGGGGAACAGAAACATTTTCAGAAACATCTTCTTGCGGCCAATCGGGTACATAAGACGGATCAAGAGGCTCGGCATAAATTATATGATTTTCCGATTCTCCTTCCGGGGATTCATCCCACGATAAAGCAATAAATGCAGCAAACACAACCATAACAAGAGAAAGAGAGAGAACGATGTAAAATCCCTTATCCCTTAAAAGCAAAGACAGTTCTCCGGTTTTCTTTCTATAAGATCTGCTCATAAAAAACCTCCTGAAAGGTAAATATATCTGTATATATTATTACCTGTCAGGAGGATAATTATTCATGATTATTTATTAACAGGAGCAAGAAGAACTTTACCTGTGCCTCTGTAAACATTAACAAGGCCTTCGCCCGATGCAGCAGAACCGATAAGAGATTTACCGGAACGTTCAACCGTAAAGTTAAGACTGCCGCTCCATGCAATAGCCATATTGCCGTCAACCTTTAAAACATCGTTCTGAAGCGTTACTTCAACAAGCTCCTCTCTGGGACATCTGGATTCGAGTACAAGTACACCGTTTCCTTCAATACCGAGATTGAAAAGACCCTCATTACCTGCAACAGCAGAAGAGAAATTGGAACGTGCAACAAGCTTATGCTTAAGAGAAGAGTCACTTGCAAGGAAAAGACCGTCATCAAGAACGATTGATCCGTTCCAATCTGCAACGTTAATAAGAAGAATGTGTTTATATGTCGGTTCAAGAACAAGCATACCCGTGCCCTGATATTCGGGCTTTATAGCAGATTCGCCTGTAACACTTCCGCGAAGAGCTTTTCCGAGAAGATCACCTACACCTTTGATACCGGTTGTTGCATTAACATCGCCAACAGTCCACTGCATAGCACCCGACTGCAATGTAACGCCGCCGTTTGCCTTGGAAACATCGCAAACGACCTGACGTTTACGGACATTCATAGCATTGCAGTAATATGCAGTCTGAGCCTCTAATGGAGAGACGCTGAGATCTCTCTGATATTCAATAACAGAATAAGCGCCCATAGAATCGACGATCTTAATATCGTCATTATCAAAAAAATTCTTTACTTCAAACATTTCTGAAACCTCCGTTATATTATCAGTATATTAATTATCACCGTAAAGATGTTCATACATATAATTTTTAAAATTGGGTTCTATATATTCATCAATAAGAGTTTCCATAGTGGGAGCATAAGCCTCTATCAACTGCTGAGCAGATCTTGATTTGTAGTCATCGGCAATAGCTATAGCAAATTCAAGTCCGCCAACCTGCCAATATACATATCGTCCAAACTTACCGACTTCAAAAAATATCTCGGTATCGATGGGAGAAGAAAATACATTATCTGTATAGTATTCTTTGATATCGTCGATCGTTGTGCCAAACTCTTCGAGAGGTTCAAACATTTCAGATATTATATGAGCACAAGCAGTAGGTTCGGGTGTATTAACGGGTAAACAAACAGCAGCAAAACCTTCTCGCCAGTTTGCCCATTCTCCGTATGTAGCATCGGGACCGCACGGGAAAGGCATAAGTCCGAAAACGAAATTACAATCATACTGTATCTCGCTGTCAAATGCCTGAGCACCTGATGCGAAAGTAAAGAGCGACTGACCGTCAACAAATTCTTTTACAGACCAATAATCAACGTCTATAATAGAATGTCTGTATTGATCATAAACCTTCTGCATCCATGTTATTGCATTTGTTGTTCTCGGTTCATAAATATCTGTTTTAAGTTCACCGTCTATATAATCCGAGAATTTAACACCGTTAGAAACCATTGCGATCTGAGAAAAAGCTCTGGGATGACCTGACAATGTCACATACGGATCAGATGAGTCATTTGAAGTATAAGTTTCGAGCACAGTTTCGAAAGTATCCCATGTCCATGTTTTGTTCTCATAAAATTCATGGGGATCGGATAAACCTTCAGTATTGATCTTATCCCTGTTATACGCAAGAAGGAAACAGGACACATCGGCAAAACCCGGCCATGATGACGGTTGAACAGCATACGGGATTCCGTTGTACATTGCACATTCAAGAACTGAAGGAGATCCGTATTTAAACGTATCTTCATAGTTGATTATATCCTGAACTTCATTCAACGGATAAAGATATCCGCCATAAGCAAGAAGTGCCGCAAAGTTGCTTGAACGGAATTCGGTAATATCCGCAGGACAAATACCGGCGCCGATCTGTGCACGGCAGCTTTCATAATGACCGCCCTCTGAAGGTGCCCGTTTAATGTTAATTACACAGTCGAGTTTCTGTTCAACTTCAGAAATTCGATCCATGGCACAGTCATATAATAATGTGCCTTCTTTGATTGAGATAAAGCCTGTTTCTGTTTCGGAAAGGAAAGTAAACTCCGTTCCACCGAAATTGACCTCATTACCCATCGGTAAATATTCGGGAACGATTTCCTCCGTTTCTGCACACGAAGAAAAAGTAAAAACAAAAACAATGACAAAAAACATTGAAAAAATTCTTTTCATATTAAAGCCTCCATACATAATAGATTTTAACATGGAAACTTGAATTTGTCAAGAACATGCTTTTATCTCAATAAAATTTACTGTTGATTTTCTTGTTTTTTTATGATATACTGAATCAAACAAAATTTCTACATAATAGAAAGGACTCGACAATGAAGGTTTTATTGATAGCAAACGAAGCTTGTGATTTTGCTGAAATGTTGAACAGTTGTCCTGTGAACATTGATCAGATGACCATACAGGAAGCAGCCCGAAAGGACCTTTCTGCTTATGATTCATTTTGCGTATTGGGAGAAGGAAAAATTCTCGATGCCCGTATACATTCCCAGTTGGAAAAAGCTGCAAAAGACGGAAAGCACGTATTTTTAGAATCTGCAAGTACGTTTTCATGCATCTGTTCATCGGAGTATTCGAACACGACAAGAAGCCGATTGATCTATGTTGAAACTGAAGACTCCGAGAAAATCCCGGGACTTACAATGGGAGATTTGCTTGACGATGGAAGCAACTACATGCTTCAGTCGTGGACACAGCTTCCAGGATATCGACCGATTTTAGTATATAAACACCATATTATTGCACATACACATCTTAAAGCATCAAGAGAAGAGATATTAAAGGACAGCAAATGCGGATTGTGGATGATTGGTGACAATATAATGATAACTGCATTCAGATTGCGCAATTTCAGAAAAGCGCGTTTTGCACCTATCAAACCATGGGAAAACCTTATCAAATATATCATACGTTGGATCACAGGGGAAGAGCCTTCCTATATGCCTGAAACAGATGTAAAATACGGTGTTTCAGATGATCTCTCCGACGATGCTACGTTTGATAACTGCCGTAAGGAATCGATCAGACAAGGCATTCAATGGTTAGAACAATTTCTTGTGGATGAAGGCAGCGGCGGCATAAGAGAAGGTTTGAGCCATAAGATAGATCCAAACGGAGTACAAAACACGTTGAATAATGTACGTAATGACTGCAGCGGTGAAGCGGCAGGTGCATTCCGCTTCTACGCCGCACTGACCGGCAATGCCGCATATCGAGAAATTTCGGATCACATCAACGATTTCATTCTCGGTCCGATGCAGGT
>CAJGDF010000142.1 GCA_904502105.1 uncultured Clostridia bacterium | reverse complement strand
TCATTGTTTCAACCATCTACCCAAGATGTACAACTGGATAGACGCACCGTTCGCATCTGTTCCTCACAGAAAAGCAGGTGCATACAGACCCGACAATATCCATAAGATACAGGAAGTTCTCAAATACGTTAAAGACGATCAGGTATATTACTCGGGCGATGCGACAAGAGGCTTTGAAATAACGGAAGACGGATTCAAGCTTATACACGAGTCCCCTGTTATCGGTAAAGAATTCGATTTCAGTTGGGATCATTTATCTTGCTGAGGATTAATAGTTGATATGACAGATAACAATAAATGGATACTTTCCTGTCCGCAACCGAAATGCGGAAAACTTGCAAACGGATATTACAATGCGGGGCCTATTCTTGAAGACGACAGAGGTGGTCCGACAAAAGAAGACACTTTGATGCAAGTTGTTTGCGGTGTTACAAAAGACGAATTCGTAGAATATACAGATGAATTTAAGGCAATAGGTGCAAGATGTTATTTCGAAAATAAAATAGCCGATGATTTATTTTTCGGTGCAGAACTTAATGGAAAACAATATCACATAACATACAGCGCAAAACGCAAACAGTTACGTGTTACCGAGGATGAGGGATCGATGGCACTCGATATTTTCGAATACAGCTTAAATGGTGAAAAACGTACTATTTTATACCCTTACGCTCTCTATTATGGTGAAATGTCCAATAAGTCAGCAAACTGCGGCATGCTTTATTTTATCAGGTTATCGGATAATAGCCTTTTTGTTATTGATGCCGGCCATAAAAATCAACACTCCAAGGAAGCAACAGAAGGCATATGGAACTTCATGAAAAAGATAACAGATACCCCAGAAGACGGAAAAGTTCGTATAAGCTGTTGGTATTTCACGCATGGGCACGATGATCATACGGACGGATGTATGCGTATTTTAACGCTTCATTCCGATCAAATAATTCTTGAGAGAGTTATGCACGGATTTCCGTCCTATATACATTGTCATGGAGGATTTTCTCCAAGATCTCTTGATATGAGAGATGTTGTAAGAAAAAAATATCCGGATATATTGAAGTTAAAACTGCATACCGGACAGAAATTCTCCATTGCGGATATGACAATAGAAGTTCTTTATACTGTTGAAGATACGGCAGATGCGAATGATCTTTCAAAGATAAATGTTCGTTATTTCAACGCTACCTCGACAATTATAAAGCTGTCTGTCAAAGATCAAACGATGATGATACTCGGTGATACTGACGACGACATAGAAAAACATCTCGAAAAATGGGGGCACCCCGAAGTTTTCAAATCAGATATGGTTCAGGTTGCGCATCACTGCTTCAATTATCTGCCGAAGATCTATAAATGGATCTCTGCGCCTATGGCATCTATTCCGCAGGTACATATCAGCCCCGATGCAGAATCTCTTAAAGATGTTTTGCAGTATATTAAAGATGACCGACTTTACTATTCCGGAGAAGAGACTCGTGGATTTGAAATAACCGAAAACGGATTCAAACTAATCGAGACATATCCTATTATAGGAACGGAATTCGATTTCAGTTGGAACTGACAAATTTAACAATTCAATAAAAAAATCACCTTCCGCTACGGATTGATATTCTGTAGCGGAAGGTGTCTTTATTATAAAATATATTTATGAAAGGTTTTGCTGTTTATCTTCTTTTTCCGACTTCACGCAAAATATCAACAGCAGGCGCAGGAATTCTTCCAAGGTGATCGGGTCCGACATTAAGAAGAAGATTCGCCCCCTGGGCATTACATCTGTTAAGAATCTCAAGAACTGTTTCGGGACTCTTCCAATTATTATCAAAAGATTTGTATCCCCAGGTATTATTAAGAGTTATGGGAGATTCAACAAGTCCCTCGCTGTGTTGATCTGGAAGAGAGTTGTCATTGCCTGAGCTGTAATCACCGTAATAATTGCCGAGACGGGAACTGACAAGACAACCGGGCTGGCATTCTCTTACAAGCTCAAATAGCTCTTTTGAGGATTCCGCGCTCTGCTCGTCCATCGGAGTATCAAACCAGATAAGACAAATATCGCCGTACTTGGTAAGAATTTCTCTAACCTGAGGTTTGATCTTCTTTTCAAGACAGATTCTGTAGTCTTTTTTATCATTGTTAGGAAAATCCCATGAATTGCCCCAATAACAAGAAACATCTCGGTCTTCATGATGATGCATTTTCAAATATCCGCCGCCATGTTCCTCATGCCAGTCAAGACACTGTGAATAATACAATCCGAGTTTAATACCGTATTTATAACATGCTTCCGCAAGTTCTCCGATTATATCTCTTTTAAACGGAGTGGCATCAACACAGTTATAATTATCAACATCAGATTTAAACAAACAAAAGCCATCATGATGCTTACTTGTTACAACTATATATTCCATACCCGCGCTTTTGGCGATTCTGACCCATTCTTCAGCATTAAAATAAATGGGGTTGAAAATATCTGCAAGCTTCGAATATTCTGCTATGGGTATTTCATATTGATGCATTACCCATTCACCTATATAATTCATTCTTTGAGAACGCCACTCGCCTCCGAGCACACTGTAAAGACCCCAGTGAACCATCATGCCGAATTTAGCATTCTTAAACCATTTTTTATTTTCTTCTAATGTTACCATAAAAACACCCCTACCTTTATGTGGCCCAATTATATCATATCATTGTCAAAAAGTCAACACACGTAATGTGAAACGATTGCTTTGATTTTATCTGAAAGTTCTCACATTTACTACATTAAAGCATTGACAAAGAAATAATTATATGATATAATTATAATAGGTGGATTTGTGCAACATTAAGCTTTACATAAAATTATAAAGAAAGTTGGTGCTGTGTTGAATTTAAAGTTAAAAGAAAAAATATTTGAATCACTCGCGGCAGTTTTACCGATCACCGGTATAGTCTTTTTGATAAGCCTGTTCTTTGTGCCGGTAGATCTTGGAAAAGTATCCTTGTTTTTAACGGGATCTGTACTGCTCATAATCGGTATGGGCTTTTTCCAGCTCGGTGCGGAGATGTCGATGACGCCTATAGGTGAAGGTATCGGTGTTCAGATATCAAAGACAAAAAAGATGGTAATTGTTTTGCTCATCGGATTTTTAATGGGTGTGATCATAACGATCTCAGAGCCTGACTTGCAGGTTTTGGCAGAGCAGGTACCAGCCGTTCCGAATCTGACACTAATACTGACAGTTGCAATAGGTGTCGGCATATTTCTTGCAGTTGCGATAATGAGAATTCTTCTCCGCATCAGCCTATCTAAAATACTTATTGTACTTTATGCGGTTCTTCTGTTGGCATCCTTTTTTGTACCGAAGAATTTTCTCGCGGTCGGCTTTGACTCAGGCGGTGTTACAACCGGTCCGATGACCGTACCTTTCATTATGGCTTTGGGTGTAGGTCTTGCATCTGTACGTAGTGACAAAAACGCAACAAGCGACAGTTTCGGTCTTGTTGCGCTTTCAAGTATCGGTCCTATTATTTCTGTTCTTATTCTCGGTTTATTCTTTAAACCTACGGAATCGGAATATTTTATGTCTGAACTCGCAGATGTCCACACAACACAGGATGTTGCAATGATTTTCATAAAAGGATTACCGAAATACATGGAAGAAGTGGCTATTTCGATTCTCCCGATAGTTGCTGTTTTTGCGATCTTTCAGCTTGTATTCAAACGTTATCAGAAATCTCAGGTAAAGAGAGTCATCATTGGTTTAGTATACACATATATCGGTCTTGTAATGTTCCTTTGCGGTGTTAACATCGGATTTGCACCGGTAGGTTCGTTCCTTGGCAATGAGCTTGCGCTGTTAGATTACAAATGGATATTGGTTCCCATCGGTGCATTGATCGGTTACTTTATTGTTAAAGCAGAGCCTGCAATACAAGTTTTGAACCATCAGGTTGAAGGCGTTACAAACGGCGCGATATCCGTCAAAGCGATGAACAGAAGTATGTCTATCGGTGTTGCGGTGAGCGTTGCGCTTGCGATGCTAAAAGTTCTTGTAGGCATTCCGATCCAGTGGATAATAATTCCCGGTTATGTTATCGCATTGGCATTGTCATGCATGGTTCCGAAAATATTTGTCGGTATTGCGTTTGACTCAGGCGGCGTTGCCAGCGGACCGATGACAACAACATTCCTTCTCCCCCTCAGCATCGGTGTTTGCCAGGCTGTTGGCGGAAATATAATGACAGACGCGTTCGGCGTTGTATCTCTTGTTGCTCTTACACCCCTTATCGCAATTCAGATAATGGGACTTGTATATAAATTCAAAACAAAACAGAATGAACATAAAGTTACACCTATCATTGCGCAGACCAATGCGGATGAAATCTTTGATTTCGAGGAGGATTAATTACGGTGGCAACTGAAGGCAAAAAAACCGAATACAGATTACTGTTTTTAATAGCATCCCCAAAGCTTGCGCTTAAAGCAGAACAAATGTATAAGAAAAGTAAAATACCTAGTCAGTATCACGTTCTCGCAAAAGGAACAGCGTCGGGCGAAATAAAAGATATTCTCGGATTAGGCGAAATTGAAAAGACTATTATTGTTTCAATGATGCAAAGAGAAAAAGCATCTGAAATGCTTTCGATGCTTAAAAACAGACTTTATCTCGGAACTCCAAACACAGGTATTGCATTCTCTATTCCCCTCTCCGGCGGAAGTGCTGCGGCTGTGAGAATAATGCAAAGACCTGAGAATGAAAACAGATCTGAAAGGACTGAAGTTGAGAGAATGAAAAATAAACACGTAATGATAATGGCGTTTGTAAACCAAGGCTATAGCGAAGAAGTTATGGCTGCAGCAAAACCTGCAGGTGCAGGCGGCGGAACTGTATTCCACAGCAGACGTGTTTGCAGCGAAGAATCAATACAGATGTGGGGTATAACAATTCAGCAGGAAAGAGAAATAGTTCTCATTCTTGCAGAAGAAGAAAAGAAAGTTGCAAT
>CAJGDF010000141.1 GCA_904502105.1 uncultured Clostridia bacterium | reverse complement strand
GCGCTTGCATTCAGCCATTGTTATTTTACAATAACTTTAACTACGCTGCAAGGAGGAACGGTGAGCTTAAAGCCGTCGTTAAGAAGTTCGATGTCTGTAAATTCTTTGGTGTAAACAGCATTTTTATCTTCAAAGCTGTTATGTGCATGGGCTTCACCTGTAAGAATTTCAGCAACAGCACTCTTAACCTCACGGTCAGCGATCTGGCAATGAATTTCAGATGCATCGGTCAAAGATGTGTTAACGATCGTTGTAACGATATCGCCGTCTGCATTGATAGAAGCACTTTCGATAAGCGCGGGTACTTTACCTTCTTCGTCAATATATTTTGTTGTGATGTAAGAACCGAGGAGGGTATTTTCCTGATGATCTTTGAACATCTTAAATACATAGTAAGTCGGAGTGAGGAGCATATCTTCGCCGTCAGTGAGAGCAACTGCCTGAAGAACATTGATTGCTTGTGCGATGTTTGCCATATGAACTCTGTCGCTGTGCTTGTTGAAAATATTAAGGTTAAGACCTGCAACGATAGCGTCACGCATGGAGCTCTGCTGATAAAGGAAGCCGGGGTTTGTTCCCTCTTCAACCTTGTGCCACATGCCCCATTCGTCAACAATAAGACCGATTCTCTTTTCGGGATCATAACGGTTCATTATTTCGCCGTGACGGGTAACAAGTTCTTCCATCTTATACGCGTTTTTCATTGAAACAAGATAATCTTCTTCATTGAAGTCGAGGGCAGTTTTACCTGTACCCCATGTGTAATGGTGCAGAGAAAGACCGTTCATCTGATGACCAACATTTTTCATAAGGGTTTCGGTCCAGTGGTAGTCTGCGCTGTTGGGACCGCCTGCAATTCTGTAAAGAGGTTTGTCACCGTAGTAGTTTCTTACGTATACGTTATAACGTCTGAACTGATCAGCATAGAATTCTGCAGTCATGTTGCCGCCGCAACCCCAGTTTTCGTTACCTACGCCGAAATATTTAAGAGCCCAGGGTTCTTCTCTGCCGTTCTTTTTGCGGAGTTCTGCCATCGGAGAAACACCGTCAAAAGTCATATATTCAACCCATTCGCTCATTTCCTGAACGGTTCCGGAACCAACGTTACCGCAAATATACGGTTCACATTCGAGCTGACGGCAAAGTTCAAAGAATTCATGAGTACCGAAAGAGTTGTCTTCGATAACTCCGCCCCAGTGCGTGTTGATCATTTTCTTTCTTGTTTCTTTGGGACCAATGCCGTCTTTCCAATGGTATTCATCGGCAAAGCATCCACCGGGCCAACGGAGAACGGGAAGTCCCATTTCTTTGAGTGCATTAACAACGTCGCATCTCATACCGTTAACATTGGGAATATTGGAGTTTTCACCAACATAAAGACCTTCATAGATACATCTTCCGAGATGTTCACTGAAGTTACCGTATATTTCTTTTTTGATTTTACTGATTTTCTGATTGGGATTTATTAAATATTTTTCCATAATTTTACATTTATCCTTTCTTTAATATCATTCAGCTTACACTGCCATTTTACTCATTTTAACATATAAATATTTGAATGTCAATAATAAAAATTTTATAAACAAAAATATTTATTGACAAATCGGATTGTTTTGTGTTATAATACATCGAACAAAATAAATTTATTTATTTTATTTTAGGAGATAATTATGGAAAATAATGCTAAAAAACGCGCACAAGAGCTTTTAAGCAAGATGACGGTTGAAGAAAAACTTCATCAGCTTTCAAGTGCTATGATTTTTGATGTGAATGCTCCTGATTATGAAGAAAAAAGAGATCACTTATGCGGTAACTACAGAAATCCCGGTCATTTTATGCATCATGGTCAAGAAAAACGTGCCACCCCTGAAGAAGTTGCAAATAAAATCAATCGAGATGTTAAACTGAGTATAGAAGCTCAACCCAATAATATTCCTCCCATCGAACACGGTGAAGCCCTTCACTGTCCTCTTTGGGGTATGACAACTTCTTTCCCTCAGCCGATCAATATGGCATCAACATTTAACGATGAACTCGTTTATGAAATCGCTGATGCGATCGGTAAAGAATGTCGAGCTGTAGGTGTCCGTCAGGCCCTCTCTCCCGTTGTAAATATTGCACGCGATGTTCGTTGGGGCAGATCAGTTGAAACTTTCGGTGAAGATGTGCTGGTAAGTTCCAATATGGGCGTTGCTATGTGTAAAGGCCTTGAGGAGAACGGCGTTGTAGCAACACCTAAGCATTATGTTGATAACTACTCATACGGCGGACGAGATTCCAACGCTTCCGATACTTCCGAAAGAGCACTCCGTGAAGTTTATCTTAAACCCTTTGAAAAATGTTTTAAAGAGGGTGGGGCACAGTCTGTTATGGCTTCTTATAACAGCTGGGACGGTGTTCCGGTTTCAAGCAGTAAAAAGCTTTTGACTGATATTCTTCGTGACGAATGGGGCTTTGACGGTTTTGTCGTTTCCGACTACGGCGGAGTTGAAGGTGTTCACGGTTCTCATCATGTTGTTGATACAAGATTGAAAGCAACCGGTGCAAGTCTTAAAGCAGGCCTTGATGCAAATATCCCCGGTAATACATATGAAACTATGAAAAATGCATATGATGCAGGTATTATCAACGATGAGGATATTGATAAATCAGTTCTTCGTATCCTTACCGTAAAATACAGAATCGGACTTTTTGATGAGCCTTATGCAGATGCTTCAAAAGCAAACGAAACAGTTCGTTGTGATAAACATAAAAAAATTGCACTCGATTCTGCAAGAGAATCTATAATTCTTCTTAAAAATGAAAATATTCTTCCGTTCAAAAAAGACAATCTGAAAAAGATCGCTGTTTTCGGTGCGAGTGCAAATGAATTTCCTGTCGGTAAAAACTATTCCGGTGCCTTCGGTGTTGAATGGACTGCTGATGATGCAAAAACTCCGTTTCAGTACCTTACAGAATACCTTGAAGGCTTTGCTGAGGTCGTTTTCGCTCCCGATAGCATGATCGACACTTTAGCTGCTGAATGTGATGCTGCAATCTACTTCACAACAGTTGTTGAAGGCGAAGGTATGGACAGATGCGATCTTCGTTTGCCTTCATATACCGAAAAGGTTCAGGCTGACGAAAATGCAATAATCGTAAATAAGATCGGTGTTTCCGTTAAAACAAATCAGGAAGAAAGCGTCAAGAGGATGATTGCGGCAAACAAAAATTCTGTTGTTGTTCTTCTTAACGGAAGCCCCATCGTTATGACTGATTGGATAAATGACTGCAATGCTGTTCTCGAAGCATGGTATCCCGGTGAACAGGGTTCTCAGGCAATTTGCGAGATCCTTTTCGGTGAATATTCTCCTAATGCAAAGCTTCCCATTACCATTCCCAAGAGCGTAGGTCAGGTTCCTCTCTTCTATGCTTACAAGCCTTCAGGTCGCGGATATGGTTATAACGAAAATGACGGTAAGCCTCTTTATCCTTTCGGTTACGGTTTGAGCTATACAAGCTTCGAGCTCTCTGATTTTGCCCATAAGGTCAATGACGATAATTCTGTCACTGTTAAGCTTAATATTAAAAATACAGGCAATTATGATGGTGCAGAGGTCGTTCAGTTATATCTTTCCGGCACAAACTGTGAGGTTGTCAGACCGTTAAAAGAATTGAAAGCGTATAAGAAGATCAATGTTAAAAAAGGCGAAACGGTTTCTTCTGAAATCGTTATCCCCGAAGAAGCATTCTTCTTCTACGGCATAGATCTTGCCTTCGATATTCATGACGGTGATTATGCTGTGCTTATCGGTACTTCTTCAGATAATATCATTTCCTCTTTCAATCTTAAAGTCAGAGATAAGAAAGTTTTGGATATTGAATAAAAATAAATTACAGTCCCTCGATTTTACGATCGGGGGACTTTTACGTTTGACATTACGTTTGTTTTGTTGTATACTTATAAAGTATCCTTTAAAAACTTTTGTTGTTAACTTTTTGTGAATTCTCTGGATTATTGCAACAAACCATACCTGTTTTTTCATCTTAATAGTATAAGGATGAAGAAAATGTTTTTACGTAATAACAAAAGTATTTTTATTTATAGAAAAGAAAGGGAACGGTAGATGAAAATAGGAAAAGAAATTGTTGACGATCTGTTTATCAAGCATAATGCGTTTTTGCTTAATATAATCAGATCAAAGGGTTTTAATGCAGAAGATGCAAAAGATATTCTTGCGGAAACATTTCTTAGATTTTTGGAAAATTTAGATGATCTTAAAGATCTTAATTCATTACAACATAAGAAATGGCTTTACAATACTGCTGTTAATATAACTCACGAGAGGAAAAGATGCAAAATTAAAATTGCAGAAAACGATATCAGTGAGTTTGAAGAGGTCATTGCCGATAATAAAAACGGTGTAGACGGCGTTATCGAAGACCAGGCTTTCGATCATCTTGTCAGACAAATGCAATCCGAATTGACCGATTCCGAAAATAAAGCTCTTGAATTTATTCTTGAACTTGATCAAGGTTCAACATATGACGAGTTATCCTCTAAGTATGATATTGCACCTGTGACTTTGCGATCGATGATACACCGATTGAGAAAACGATCAAAAGTTATTCTTGATAGGATATTGACCTGATTGAATCGAAATAACAAAGAAAGTAGGTATTGATAATGAATAAGGTTCAAAATAAAACACAACGACTTATTGATTGGTTATCTGACACGATTATTAACGAATTAGAAAAACCTGAAGATAAAATAGATCTTGAATTTGTAGAGTCATGTGAAAATTTGCTTGATGTTCTTATGGGTGAACAGCGACTTTCCGAAAAAGAGATCAAAACATTGCTTAATGATATACATGAAAAAAACGAAAAAACACTCAATGCTCCGGTCAGACGTAAAACAAAAACATTTTTTATCAGTCTTATAGCGGCTGTGATTTTACTTCTTTCATGTATTACTGTATATGCTTTCACTCCGATAGGCGAATATATAATGAAAACTGTTATGTTCGCTG
>CAJGDF010000140.1 GCA_904502105.1 uncultured Clostridia bacterium | reverse complement strand
GCTTAATATGGAAACCTTAACATATAAACCTCAAAAAATATACCTTTTCAGACTGAAAAATTAATATGGAATTTTCTGCTCAACAAATATCTCTTCTCCTTGGGGGTAAAATTACGGGCGATGCTAATCGCAAAGTCTCCGATGTTGGTTCTATTGAGAGTGCCAAAGAAGGTCAACTCACTTTTTTGTGTGACGCTAAGTACATCCATCACCTTCCTACTACACAAGCGAGTGTTGTACTTATGACTGCATCTATACCTTTTGAAGGTGATACGTCTGCTACTATCATCCGTGTCGAGAATGCGCGTGCAGCAATGGGTCAATTGCTTACACTCGTTGCCAAAGCTATGAATCCTACTAAACAAGGAATAGAGCAACCATCTTATATTAGCGAGGGTGTTATAGTACCAGAAGATGCTTATATTGGTGCTTTTGCTTATATTGGCAAGAATGTGCAATTGGGCAAGGGTGTGCAGATTTATCCACATGCTTATATTGGTGATAATGTGCAAGTTGGTGATAATACAATCATTTATTCTGGCGTGAAAATCTACTACAATTGTATCATAGGAAAAGATTGTATTTTACACGCTGGGGCAGTTATTGGTGCTGATGGTTTTGGTTTCGAACCAGATACCAATAAACTTAATCACAAACTTCCACAAATTGGTAACGTTATCATTGAGGACGATGTAGAGATAGGTGCTAACACTACTATTGATCGTGCTATGATGGGCTCTACTATTGTTCGCTACAATGCCAAACTCGATAACCTCGTTCAGGTAGGACACAATGTGGAAGTAGGTGAGAGTGATTTCCTTTGTGCACAGGTAGGTATAGCAGGATCCAGTAAGATAGGTAGTCATTGTATATTAGCAGGTCAGGTAGGAGTAGCAGGACATTTGGAGATTGCTCCTGGTTGTGTGTTTGGTGCTCAGTCAGGTATTCCAAGTTCAGTTAAAAAACCTGGAATGTATCAAGGTTCGCCTATTATCGATGCTATGAATTGGCGCCGTTCAACGGTTGGTTTTAAGAATCTACCTGATATCATGCATCGCCTCTCCGCTCTCGAAAAAAACTTACAATAAATCAACCCTACTCAACATTACTCAACTCTATGAAACAACATACGATCAAATCCAGTTTCTCTTTCGAGAGCAAAGGTCTGCATACGGGTCTTTATATCCATGCCACTTTCTCTCCTGCTCCTCCTAATACAGGTATCCGTATCTGTCGTGCGGATCTTCCTGGTCAACCTACTTATGAGGCGCTTGCTGATTATGTCACTGCTACCGAGCGTGGCACAGTTCTTGAGTATGGTGTATGGAAGGTATCTACTGTTGAGCATGCCCTTTCTGCTCTTTATGCCATGGGTGTGGATAACTGCCTAATATCCGTAGATGCACCTGAGATGCCAATTTTGGATGGTAGTGCCAAATATTATATCCAATCTATCGAGCAAGTAGGTCTTCAAGAGCAAGATGCTGAACAGAAGGTTTATGTAGTTAAGGAACCTATTGAATATATGTCTGAACGTGGTAATAAAATGCTGATTCTTCCTTGCGATCATTATGAAGCAGAGGTCACTATAACCTATCCTACGGGCATATTGCGCGAACAGAAAGCGGAACTTCGTGATTTGAGTGATTATAAACGCGAACTCTCACTCGCTCGCACATTCTGTTTTGTTCGCGAGATAGAACCCCTTTTGCGTATGGGTCTTATTAAGGGTGGTGATCTTCAAAATGCTTTAGTTATTTACGAGACACCTATGTCACAAGAGGGATTGGATTATATGACAGATAAGTTGGGCCAACCTCGTTTAGATGCTACCAAACTAGGTTATTTAAGTCCACTTAACTATCCTAACGAACCTGCTCGACACAAACTTCTTGACCTCATTGGCGATATGGCACTTTGTGGTTGTCGTATTCAGGGTAAGATTATCGCCCTTCGTCCAGGACATACTTTTAATACTCAATGCGCAAAGCGCTTACGCAATAAAATTGCAGCTAAAAACTGAAAACGGAAAACTGAAAACGGAAAACTGAAAATGGAATCCGGAAATATAATTGATTTAAAAACGAAAGCATTTGCTGTTCGAATTATAAAATTTGCGCAGTTTCTTCAAGAACAAAAAAGAGAATTTATTCTCTCAAAGCAAATTCTACGATCAGGAACAAGTATTGGAGCTAACACTCGAGAACGAAAAAACGCAGCTAGTAAAGCAGATTTTATCAATAAATTTGCGATTGCTTTGAAAGAAGCAGATGAAACACAATATTGGCTAGAATTACTTTACGAAAGCAATATTATTGATAAAGAAGTCTTTGATTCGCTCAATAATGAACTCAAAGAAATAATCGCGATTATTACATCAAGTATTAAAACAGCAAAAAAATGAATAATAACAAGGATTGGGGAAAATAAGTTTTCAGTTTTCACCTTTCCGTTTTAACTTTAAAAGATAAGATATGAATTACATTCATCCAGAAGCTAAGCTTCATCCTACAGTAACTGTTGGTGCTTTCTCTTGTATCTACGATGATGTGGAGATAGGCGAAGGTACTATCATTGATAACAATGTGACCATTTACGGCGGAACTCGCATTGGTAAAAACTGCCATATTTACGCAGGTGCTGTTATTGGTGGTGATCCTCAAGATCTTAAATTCAAGGGTGAGAAGACCTATGCGATTATTGGTGATAACACCGTTATTCGTGAGTTTGCAACTATCCATCGTGGTACTGCATCCAAAGGTAAAACCATCGTGGGTAATAACTGCCTTATTATGGCATATTGCCATGTGGCACATGACTGTCTGTTACACGACCATATTATCATGTCCAATGCTACCCAACTTGCTGGTGAGGTAGTAGTAGATGATTGGGCTATTATTGGTGGTGGAAGTCTTGTACATCAGTTCTCACATATCGGTGCACATGTTATGATTCAAGGAGGATCCAAAGTTAATAAGGATATCCCTCCGTATGTTATTGTAGCTCGTGAGCCTATCACTTATTGTGGTATCAACTCGGTGGGTCTTAATCGCCGCGCCTTTACCAAAGAACAAATTGCAGCTATCCAAGACACTTATCGTCTCATTTATATGTCTGGATTAAATGTGAGCCAAGCATTAGAGCAGATAGAAAAGACGCTCCCTCAGAGTCTAGAGCGAGACCTTATTCTTGATTTTGTCAAAGGCTCACCACGAGGTATTGTGAGAGGGTATAACTAAAACTAACTTTTCCCGTTACCACCCCCTTACCACCTCGAATAGTTACTTATACTAAAAGCATACTTCATTTTGCTAACTCTTATTTGGCAAAATGAGGTATTTTTTTTTGTCAAAATGAGACAAAAGTGTATAAAATACACAAACTTTTACACTTTGGCACAGTTTTTGATATATAATTCTCACCATTTCTTGTGGTATTTTTTACACAAAGATAATATGTTTTTTTACATTTTTTTACTTCAAAGGTTACTTTTTGTCCAAAAATTACATAATATATATATAGGGGCCATTATTTAATTGTTCTTTGAAATGTTAGTTATTTTTTGCTCTCTTAATTGGGAGAGAGTTATGGTGTGGGTATAGATGATTTTTATTGTCTATATGATATGTGAGTAGTTATTGTTTAATTTTTAGTTGTTTTATTGTTTAATTTATTAATTGTTTTAAAATTATGAAAAGAGCTGAAAGTAAAAAAGTAATTAATTTTGAGTTTATTGATTTAGGATTAAGTGTTAAATGGGCGAATATGAATGTGGGAAGTAATAAAATGGAAGAATATGGTAAGTATTTTTGTTGGGATGAAGTGATAGGGGAGAAGCAAGTAGATTGGGAGGAGTATTGGAATGAGAATGATGTAAATTTGGGAATTGATTGTAGAATGCCAAGTGAGGAGGAGATAGATGAGTTGATAAAAAAGTGTGATTGGGAATGGAAAGAAGAATCTGGTGTGAGAGGATTTAAAGTGACTAGTAAGTTTAATAAGAGTTGGATTTTTCTTCCTGCGGGTGGATGTAAGAATGTAGATGGAGTGCATTTTGAAGGTATAGGAGGATATTATTTATCAAAAACGATGAATGATGGAAAACTTCGTGGTTGTATTGAGTTGGTATTTAGTAGAATATTTAAAGGAAAAAAATTGGCAGGAACTCAATATAAGCGCTTAGTGAGATTAGTGAAATAATAAATGTGAAAAAGACTTCGCCCACAAACAGGGCGAAGTCATTATAAAAACAATAAGGTATAAGTAATAATAATTTATTTGATATGATAGTTATAGCTAATAAACGTTCAAAACAAGAAAATTTGCTTAAAAAGTATGGAACTGATGCCGTAATCATTGATGTGACCAGCAAGGCGCAAGATGATATGGTTCGTCTCAGTCCGTTTTATCCTCATGGTGGTATTCCTGTACCTTTTTCACCTGGTTGTACAGCCATGTCGGTTGAAGGTATTTGGCAGGGTTTAAAAGTATTTGAAACCTGTGGTGTTGATCTAGCGATGTTTCGAAATGCTACAATGAAGAATATCAAACGTACTGTTCGTCGTTTTGGTCGCCCATTAGGACACCAAAAAGGAGTTAGATCTACCACCTTACTTTCCTATTTAGATGCGCGCATGCTCATATACGTACCCGCGTACAAGTGGATGTTGGAGAATAAGGCGCAAGAACAAGTGCAGAAACTTCGCTCCCTCTCCGAGAATAGAGTAGTTGTCCTCCTAGATTATAATACCAATGAAGATATTGCAGATCCTAGCACTCCTCTCTCGCATGCAGCTATGGTTAAGGCTTATATAGAGGGCAAATTATAGCAAAAATACGAAAAAACCAATATTTTGCGTAAAAAATACGCAAAATATTTGGTGGTTTCAAAAAAATGTTGTACCTTTGCGCAGTTTTTACACAAAGCATACTGAAACTCTTAGAACTCTTAGAACTTTTTAACTATTTTACAATATGGGAAAACCTAAAGAAATTATCGATTATCGCCTCACCGAAGACGG
>CAJGDF010000139.1 GCA_904502105.1 uncultured Clostridia bacterium | reverse complement strand
TCTGAACGTTGACAGCGAAAAGGCGGCATGTGTAAGAGAATATCTCGGTGTTCTTTCCGGAATACGAAGCCGTGTTGAACGTGAGGTTTATGTCGACCGCATTGCGAGGGAGACGGGTCTTACAAAAGAAAATCTGACCGCGGAGCTTGAAACGTTTATACGGCGCCGAGCCCGCGAGGAAAAGAAAAACGAAGAGAAAAGAGCGTATTCGATGCTGACAGGAGCGGAAAGAACAAAAACTGTCAACCCCGAAGCGCAGAGAAATGTTTCCGCAGTGCGTGCGGAAGAAGATGTGATATCTTTGCTTCTGAATTTTCCGCAGAAGCTTGATAAAATAGAAAAAGCTGTCTCTCCTGATGACTTTGTGACGGATTTTAACAGAAAGGTTTATACCGTTCTTTGTGAGAAGCTGAAGGATAATCCGTCCGAAGAACCTCAATTCATGCTTTCGTCTTTATTTGAGCCCGATGAGGTCGGTGTATTGATAGGGTACATAACGGAAGTCGGAGCATTGAGTGTTGACGGGGATGAGATAGACGCCATTGCCGAAAGGCTTCGCTCCGAAAAAAAGAAAAAAGAAAAATCGGGCGAAATGACAGATGAAGGTTTTCAGAATTATTTAGAGAATTTGAAAAAGAAGGGAAAGTAAAATATTATGGAAAACAATACCCCCAGCGTAACAAATATGCAGGAAAAAAGAGCTATTATCCGTGAGTTGATCGAACAGGGTAAAGAAAAAGGCTCTCTTGCTCATAAAGATATAGAAGAACTTGAAAAATACGGTTTTACAAGAGATCAGATCAACGTTCTTATCGATGAACTTCGCAAATCCGGTGTTGAGATCGAAGAAGATTTTTCGGATGAAGACCTCAAAGATATTGCGGATATTGAAGAAGAGGCAAACTCTCTCCCGATCGACCCCGAAGATATGGAGGTTCTCCTTCAGTCTGAGGGTATTACCATTGATGACCCCGTAAAGATCTATCTTCACGAAATAGGCAGAGTTGCTCTTTTAACCCCCGAAGAAGAGGCTGATCTCGCTCAGAGAATTTCAGAAGGCGATGCAAGCGCTAAAAAGCGTCTTAACGAAGCAAACCTCCGACTTGTTGTTTCCATTGCAAAAAGATATGTAGGCAGAGGCCTTCTCTTCCTTGACCTTATTCAGGAAGGTAACCTCGGTCTTATAAAGGCTGTTGAAAAATTCGACTCAAACAAAGGCTATAAATTCTCAACATATGCTACATGGTGGATCCGTCAGGCTATTACAAGAGCTATTGCCGACCAGGCAAGAACTATCCGTATCCCTGTTCATATGGTTGAAACTATCGGCCGTCTTACAAAGGCAGAACGTGCGCTCGTTCAGGAACTCGGACGTCAGCCCAATGCAGAAGAGCTTGCAAAAGAACTCAATATGAATATCGATAAGGTCCGTGACATAATGAAGGTTGCTCAGGAGCCCGTGTCCCTTGAATCTCCCGTAGGCGAAGAAGAAGACAGCCATCTCGGTGACTTTGTAGAAGATAAAGATATTCCTTATCCGAGTGATGTTGCATCTCAGACTATGCTCAAAGAAGAACTCGGTGAAGTTCTCAAAACTCTCAGCGAAAGAGAAGCGCGTGTTCTCAGTCTCCGTTTCGGTCTTGAGGACGGCAGAACAAGAACTCTTGAAGAGGTTGGCAGAGAATTCAGGGTTACCCGTGAACGTATCCGTCAGATCGAAGCGAAGGCTCTCAGAAAGCTCCGTCATCCCTCAAGAAGCAAACGTCTCAAAGACTTCCTTGATTAATCTTTTAGGAGAAAAATATGAAAGCATTGCTTGAAAAAAAAGGGTTCATATGCGATATGGACGGTGTTATATATCACGGAAACAAGCTTCTTGACGGTGTTAAGGAATTTGTTGATTGGCTTACGGTAAACGAGAAGCGTTATCTGTTTTTAACAAACAGCTCCGAACGTTCTCCCCGTGAACTTTCACAGAAGCTCGAACGCCTCGGCCTTTGTGTTTCCGAAGATCATTTTTATACTTCCGCCATGGCCACCGCATCATTCCTTCAGTCTCAGAAACCCAACGGCAGCGCCTTTGTAATCGGCGAAGCCGGTCTTATAAATGCTATCTACGGCGCAGGCTTTTCGATGAACGATGTCGATCCCGATTATGTAGTTGTCGGTGAAACATCTTCTTACAGCTACAATAAGATCGAAAAAGCAGTCCGTCTCGTTCTTAAAGGCGCAAAGCTTATCGGCACTAATCCCGACCTTACAGGCCCTACCGAAAAGGGTATCGCGCCTGCAACAAAGGCACTCATTGCACCTATCGAACTTGCCACCGGTAAACAGGCATATTTTGTAGGCAAGCCTAACCCACTTATGATGCGTCACGGTATAAAGCATCTCGGTGTTTCACGCGAAGATGCTGCGATCATCGGTGACAGAATGGATACGGATATCATCGCCGGTATCGAATCCGAGATCGACACCGTTCTTGTTCTCTCCGGTGTTTCCAGCCGAGAAACCGTTGAAATGTTCCCGTACGGCCCCGATTATATTTTTAACGGTGTCGGAGATATCGTCAGATAAATTATATTCAACAAAAATAAGATCCTCTCTGTTGCAGATGCCGCAGAGAGGATATTTTTATTTATTGTTTCTTTTTCGTTCAAACAGCTCGATCGTTCCGAGAACTGCGAATGCGGCTATAAATCCGCCGATAAATGCCGAAAGGGCAGGTACCCAGATCGCAACGGACCATTCGGGATGAAAAATAAAATAAAGACTCCTTGCAATTGTTAAAACAACAGCGATACACAGTGATCGGATAATAACTTTTTTCATTACAGCTTAACGATCTCCCTTCCTGTTTTTTCTATTATAAATTTTCTGAATTCTTCTTCTGTTCCGCCTGTTAAGGTCCTTTTGTCGTATACGTAAGCGGTATATTTGTCAAAGATAAAAACAAAATAATCTCCCATTTCCGCTGTTATACAATGGTTTCCGTACATCCACTGCTTTGTTTCGTATTCCGTTGTGGAGGTGTACCAACAGTCGTAAAATACGGTAACATTTCTTTTTAACCTTTCGTCAACGGTATACTGTGCGGTAACACCGTTGATAATATCGTAAAAGAATACCATAGAAAGAAGCAGGAAAGCAAATATAAAGCTTGTTACTGATATAAAATCCCATACGAATTCTCTGCCCGGAGGCAAAAACGGGAGTGCTGCAGAAAGAACAGCCAAAAGAATGTTCAGAATATTTGATTTTATTGTTTTTTCTCTTCGTAAGGTTTTACGCAGTGATTTTGACATCACTGTAACTGCCTTAACGCCGTATATCGTATCAAATTGAAATTCCATAATCGTTTCCCATATATTATTTTGTTGCTCTGACTGTAAATACATCGCCTTTTTTTCCGTTAAGGACGATATATCCGTTTTCAACAGTGCAGTTATCGGAAATATTGTATCCGTTAGGAATAAGAAGCTTGGCTTTGCCGTCCCGTGTGAAAGAGATTTTAACTGTTACGGTGTTTTCGTCCCATTTTAAGGAAACCTTGCCTTTTGTAAAACGTAACCGATCGGCTGAACCTTTTTTAATCCTTTCGGACAGAGCGGGCAGGATCTTTATAACGTCTTTTCTCTCATCAAACACCATTTTCTGAACGGCATTCACAAATCCCATATTTGCGTCAAGCTGAACAACAGCCGGATCCCAGTCAAGTGTTACACCCATCTTTCGGTAGTCGTTATGAAGTGTAAAGAAATTGTTTAGTGTTCCGCCTTTTGCCAGTGTATCAAGGCATTCCAGTACATCCTCGCCTCTGCCCATTGTTGCGTAAATAGATGCCATATGGGCAAGTGACCAGCCTGACTGCGCTCCGAGTTCCCGAAGATCAACTGCACGCTCAAATGCCGAATAAAGCGTCGGGTCGTCTTCTTTAGAGATCTCTTCACCCGGAAACAGGGGATAGATATGCGAAACGTGGCGGTGGCTGTAATTGTCTTCAAGCTCAGGTGTTGCCCATTCTTTTACTGCTCCGTCGCTGTTTATGAGATATTCCGGCATATGCGTTAATGCATTTTTCAGCGCTTCGAGATATTCCGTGTATCTGCCTGTTTCGTTTATTACATTTACAAGATTTGTGAACAGTTCTTTTACTATCGCTATCTCGATTACCGCGTTTTTCGTTACGGGATTTGGATGACCCATCGGGTTTTTTGCTTTTTCTATCAGGTTTTTCGGCGTGTTTTCGGGGGAAACACACGGATAGTAAACGATAGTTCCGTTTTCGTCATACTGCAGGTAACTCAGATAAAAATCGGCCGCCTCGATCATAAACGGAAGGATTTTTTCGCTCAACGTTTTCGTGTCGCCCGTTAAACGGTAATATTTGTAAAAATGCTGCGATATCCAACCCGCAACGCCCGTAAAATTAAGAATAACAGGAACGAAAACCGAAAGGTATCTGTTTGGCAATGCTGTATATGTCCCGATAAATATACCTTTGCATCCGAATATTTTATCTGCGGCTTCCCTGAAAGCTGAAATCTGCGAATGGTAATAGTCGATAAGTGGCAGAACAAGCTCGGAAAGACCGCCGACATTCGCATGCCAATAGATTATCTCAACGTTTTCGTTTGCAACATTTTGTGCCCATTGCGGATAATATTTACTGTGCCATAAACCGTAAAGAGGAAAGGGATATCCGCTTTTATGTGTGCCGCAGATGAACAGATATCTGCCGAAACGCCACATTTTTTCAATCAGCTCGGGACTTGCGTTTTGGTCATATGCCACGTCAAGAAGCTCTTCGTTTGTTTTGTTTTCGCCTTTGCAGAGACGGATATCTGCGGAGTTGTAGAGCTTTTTATGTAAAAGAACGTGTTCCTTTAATTTTTCGTCATAATTAAAGTCAGTTGGTTCTTTGCCTTTTTTTATTGATCCCTTACCCGAGAAACATTTTATTGCGATGCTGAAGCTTTTGCCGCAGATCCTGAGCTTGCCGTTTTCTTCTTTTGAGTCTGCTCCGTATACCCTTATTT
>CAJGDF010000138.1 GCA_904502105.1 uncultured Clostridia bacterium | reverse complement strand
TTAACGATCTCTTTAGCTTTTGCTCTCATTTCAGGATCGTTTGAAGTGAGCTGATAATCCCAATAAAGACCTGTTGCAAGACTGGTAAGCGGAAATCCCGCATCATCTGCATATTTTTTGATCTCGGCTATTTCTTTATCGGTACTTTCGAGACTGAGTTCGCCGCTTTCGTTAAAAGAAGGTTCAAACCCTTCAAAACCTGCTTTTTTCGAAAGATCGATCATGTCTCTTACGTTATCACAAACATTGGTAAAAGACCAAGCATTAATACCTTTTTTCATGGCATATTCCTTCTTTCTGTAATTAATATCAATTATTTATGGAGTTTAACGATACCTTTACGGTCGAGCAATCTTATAAAGAAGCCGCCGACAACAGTTCTGTTCTGGAAACTTACCTGATTAGCAGTGATCGTGTCATACCAGTCAGTAAGAGGAACACGGCTGTAAGAATAGTTATAAGCATTCCAAAGAGGCTCGATAAATTTTTCAAAACGGGTGCGGTCGGAAGAAAGAGCCGCAGTCCATACGAGCCAGTCGGCTTTCGTGTATTCGGCACGGGAATCGAGAGGAAGACCGTAGGGACGAATGTGAGATTCATTGGAAGCAAGTTCGGCATTTACGACTTGACGCGGGAAGAGATTTGTACCCCAGAGTTTATCCCATATCATATTGTATTTCATGCTGAAAGTGTTTTCTCTGTCGAACGCAAGACGGTAACCGCCGTTGTCATCACATGCAGTTTCGGTCCATTCGATAGCCATATTAATAGCTTGTTCGTAATAATAATCAGCCTCTTCGTCTTCACCGAGCATATTAAGAACGATGGAAAGTCCTGCAAGACCCATAACAGCTTTAAGAGAGAGATTGCAGTTGTGAGCGAGATGACCTGCAAAGTCGTCTGTACAAAGCTGATTCTGAGGATCTCTACCGTATTTAAGAAGATAAGAAGCCCATTTTTTGTAAAGATCAATATCATCTTTTGCAAAATCGGCGCTGTTTTCCGCAAGGCATACATTTGCAAGCATTATCAGCATATTACCGCATTCTTCAACAGGCATCTGATATTCTTCGGAATCGAGAGAGCCGTAGCACTGTCCGTTTACAAGAGGATATTGACCGCAGTCGTGAGGTGCAAAATCAAATTTCCACTTATCGCTCTTTGCAAAACGAAGTATGGGGCGCATCATGCCTTTTATGAGTTCGGGATTATAATAAAGATAAATGGGAATAGACGGATAGCTTACGTCAACCGTTGCAGCACAACCGTTGGAGAAACATTCTTTGGAAATAAAGAGAATTTCGCCGTTTTCATCGACTGCGACTTTATGAGCTGCTATCGTCTGTCTGTAGGCGAGCAAAAGGATCTCAGCATATTTTTCACCGCCTGCGGCAACAGCATCGGCGAAAAGATCATCGGATGTTATTTTGGCATCGGCATAAAGACCTGTGTATTCATCAAACGCTTCAACGATAGCTTCTTCGATAGTTTTACCATCCTTATTCCAATACGATTTAAGTTTTTCTCCGAAATATTCTATTGAAGAAATATCATCGTAAGCAAAAGTAAACATAGCGCCGCAGCAATCGCAAACATCACCGCTTGCACAAACATATGTCATATTGTTTTCATCACAGTTAAATGCATATGCATCGTTATTTTCAGCATTTGTGGAAAGATAAAAATAGCCCCAGTCGATACGGTGATCATCACCGCTTCTGTTAAGAACATTCTGAACGGAATTACCCATTTTCGCACAAACGATATCATCTTCAAGATCAAATATTTCGGTAACTACCGGAGACTGTCCCTTTTCATTAAGGCAGATCTCTTCGGAAACGAGAACCTTTGCACGCACGTCATGCTTTTCTCCGTCAAGAGATGCATATTGAACGTAAAGATAAGAAACGGGACGAGAAAGGACATCGAGATCATCCATTAAAAGAGGAGAAAAGAATGTAGCAAAAAGGCGAAGCTTGGGATGTTCGAAAACATATCTTGTTGTCATAGCTTCAACTTCACAAGCAACCTGTTTAAGCGGATCTCTGCCTGTTTTACCCATAAAGCCATATTCTTCGCCGTCAATAATAACTGTACCAAGAACAGAATTCTGTTTGCCTGTCCAATGCTTTGTATTATCTTGAGTAAGAGTATCGGTCATAGACCATACGGAAAAGAAAGGATCGATTGTTATAAGCGGCGTAGCCGGAGGACGAAGTTTCATAATTGCACCTCTTCGGAAATATTTTTAATCAAGTTTGAATTTATTTTACTTATACAGTTTGATTATAGCACAACTACATTGTTTTGTCAACACTTGAAAATAATTTTGCCATATAAAGATTTTATCTTAACAAACACCAAATCGTTGATTATAGTTCACACATTCCGCTTTGATATATGTTATAATTAATATACAAACTGTATTGGAGGATAAAAATGGAAAGAAACAGCACAGACATAGAACAGGCAAAGATGTTAAAAGATGCATTTAAACAAATAGAACCTCAGAATATAGAAAAAATCCTTCAGGAATATATTGAAATAAGAAATATATATAATGCGGCTATCAAAGAAGTGAGAACAAAGCTTGAAATTCTTGATGACGAGTTTAATTACAGATATAAACGCAACCCTATTCACAGCATACAAAGCCGACTCAAAAAGCCAAACAGCATTATTTCAAAAATGATAAAAAAAGGATTTGCTGACTTCAGTTATTCAAAAATTAAAGAAGAGATCACGGACATTGCGGGAATAAGAGTTATCTGTCAGTACATAGACGATATTTTCACGATATATGATCTTCTTTCGGGACAAAGCGACGTTAAGGTCGTTAAAATATCCGACTACATAAACAATCCCAAAGAAAACGGCTACAGAAGCTTCCATATGATAGTCAACATCCCGGTGTTTTTTTCAGACAGAACCGAACACGTTAACGTTGAAATACAGATAAGAACTATAGCAATGGACTACTGGGCAAGCCTCGAACATGAGTTAAAATACAAAAACCCCGACAATATTCCCCCGTTTATTAAAGCAAAGCTTTTGGAATGTGCGGAAACAATCGCAGAAACAGATTATAAAATGCAGGAAATATACAAAGCAGTTTCAAACATTGAAAATCAGGATAATTGAATTTCCACAGAGAAATATTTGGTTTGTTAAGTCATCTGCTCGCCGTTTCACGAAAGGAAGCGAAAACATGAAAGTATCTATTTCTGAAGTAAAAGCATCGGAGCTTCAAACGTGCCTGGATGTCATTCATCAGAGCTTCCGTACTGTGGCAGATCAATTTGGATTGACGAAAGAAAACTGCCCGAAGCACACGAGTTTTATCCCACTCTGTTTTCTTGAAACTCAGGAAAACTGGGGATGGAAAATGTACGCACTATATGCCGGCAAGAAAATTATCGGATATATGTCGCTCTCCAAAGAAAGCGACGATGTTTACGAGCTTCACAATCTCGCTGTGTTACCGGAGTACAGACACAATGGCTTTGGCAAATTACTTCTCGACCATGCAAAGAATGTAGTGAAAGCATCGGGCGGTAATGTAATAAAAATCGGTATTATCGAAGAAAGTACCGTTTTGAAGAATTGGTACATATCGAACGGATTTGTTCATACCGGAACTAAGAAATTTGACCATCTTCCATTCACAAGCGGTTATCTTGAATGGAGAAAAGAATTATAACAAAAAGGTAGATACGCATTTGTATCTACCTTTTAGTCTTTCTGTTCAATTTCAAATAATTAATCGTAAAGTTCTGCAATAGTTTTATATTGAGGAACAAGATACTGCTCTATGAGAGAATACTGTTTATCATAATTAGCTTCAAGAAATTCAAACGGCGTTCTTGTGTTACTATGCATATGCATAGGAACAGTTGTTATACCATGTTTATGGTCTGTATGATAAATATGCTCTGTTTCTGTAATAGACATAAAGAATTTTGCATCACGTTCATCCAGGAAATAGTTATGTGAAAGATATTCAAGAACATCTTCTCTTGTTTCATATCCTTCAAAGGGTTCATAAATAGCATCTATAACCATCGCAGACAATTCCGCATCATATACAGACAAGGGAATAGCAATGGTAAAGTCAGCAGACGAGAAGCTGTTTCTGTATGTACCCGCAGGAACATCGGGACCTGACGGGAAAGGAACAATACCAAAATCATCAAGATTGAAAGCAATTGATGTAGTACCTGAAAGAACCTGGTAAGCATCAATAAGGGACATTACGCCGTTTCCATCATTCAAATTCTGTTCAGTAACAGTAGAACCCACATACATGATATTATTCGCAGTGGGACCAGTCATCCACTCATATACCTGATCAAAAGCTACAAGCGCCTGAGGAGAAAACATACCCATTTCAAAGGTTCCGTCTTCATTCAAAATAACATGATCTCCGCCGTTTGAAAGAGCTGCCGCGCTATAAAACCAACCGTCATTAGTGGTAATAAATGAATATACAAAATCACCGGAATTATTGGTGTGAGCATAATTCAAAAGACATTCGGTAAAAGTATCATACGTCCACATACCGTTTTCAAAATGATCTCTGGGGTCTACCTGACCGAGAACTTTCACCATTGCTTCATTAATTGCTATAATACCTGAAGGAGTATTTTCCGCTTTAAGGGGATGTTTAACAGGAACAACGCCATATAGACCGCCATTCCACATCATAGGAGAAAGAAGATATCGGCTTCCCCATTTCTCTTCGTTGGTTGCATCTATATTATCAAGCGTTGTCATATCGTAAAACACACCAGCAATAACATAATCAACAAGATCATACGATTCATCCTGAATGAAATCAAACATACGATCACCTGAAACAACAGTATAATATGCAGACTGCGCAGCACTGTCAACATATTTGATCTCAATCTCACAATTATACTTTTTTTCGACATCATCAAGACGCTTTGCAGCAAGATCTGCAAATTCTGTTGAATTGATATACCCCAAAGTAGAATCTTCACCCTCAAAGAAATAGTCTTGGACCATACCGTAGACAAAGTTTCCA
>CAJGDF010000137.1 GCA_904502105.1 uncultured Clostridia bacterium | reverse complement strand
CAATCTCTCGCGCAGTCATAGCAGGACGCTTTCGAATAATCCGGAAGTGCCGCAGACCAGCGGTCGAAGCTTTCCCAATCCTTGAGAGGATTATCCTTGACCTCGCCCAACGTAACACCGAAGCTTTCCGATTTATAGCCGAGCCACGAATAACCTGGGGCAACGGGCTTGAAATCGGGATCGAAGCAATATGTCATTGCAATATCGCTGTCAAATTCTTTTTGAATGTTTCTGACGATAGTCTGGTGACATTCCGCCCCGTCAAAGCCGATCCATATCGGCATTTTATCGGGGGAACGTCTTTCTATCGCCCTTATAACACGTTCTTTCGATGTTAACATAGTACTGTCCTCAAGAAGAATTATTTCAATTCGTCAACCTTTTCCGTTATAAAATATGAGGAAAGAAGGAAAACAATACCAAGCGGGATGTTGACCCACTCAAGCGAGAACGGCAGATTTATAAACTGGTTTATTCCATATGCAACGGCAAGAACGGTGTACGCAACCGAGAAGAAATACATGAGAACGCATGAAAAATTCTTCTCTTTTTGCTGCATAAGATAACCGATCGCCGAGCAAAGAGTAAACATAAAAACCATCGTTACCGCAAATATAAGACTGCCCGCGCGGCCTACTATCATATTAACGATAGTAAAGAACGACAGGAAGATCTTTACATCCGGATGATCTATCATCGGAGAGAAGAAGAAGCTCAGAGATGAAAGAAGGCTTAAAAATGTTATAATAAGCATACCCGTTGCAACGAGATGCGACTCTTTAAACCAGCGGTTTATATTTACCGTTTTTTCAAGCCCGAACCATATGAGAAGATAGCCCAGAAAGTCGGGCAGAACGTCGATTACAACGGTCGTGTCAATGTTCTGGCTGAAAAATGCATAATCAAACCTGAAAAGTGCAAAGAAAAGACCTACAATAACAATACTCATTTTCGGTTTTCCTTTCTGTTATTTAATACCTGAAGCGGTGAGTGATAGGTAAAGAGTTTAACACCTGTCACCCATCGCTTAACACTTATATGAGCTTTTTAAGTGCATTGAGTGCTCTTTCGAAGAGCTCGTCGCCGCCGACAGCGATATCGCCGGTTGCGAGATGAGGTTCGAGAGAGAGGAAGCCGTTATATCCGCGTTCCTTGAGCTTTTCGATGATGCAGGGAACGTTGCCTTCGCCTTCGCCTGCGGGAACGACCTTTACACCGTGGATAGCGTCCTTGATATGATAGTAAACAGCGTAATCTTTAAGAAGATCGAACGCCTTGAGGGTATCGTGGCCGTGAACGACAAAGTTTGCGGGGTCGTAAACTGCTTTTACCTTCTCGGTGTTGAGAGTTGTGATAAGATCGTAGCAGTTTTCTGCGCACTGACCGTAGATGCCGCCCTCGTTTTCGTGAAGGAGAACAACATCGTAGCCCTTTGCTGCTTCAACAAAAGCGTTCCAGCGTTCGAGAACCTCGTCTCTGTATTCAGCGCACTTATCCTGGGGCATGAAGAAGCTGAACATACGGATATATTTTGTGCCTGCGATAGCCGCAAGATCAAGGGTATTCTTGAATTTGTCGAGATGGGGCGCAAATTCGTCGGTGATACCGATCTTACCGATGGGAGAACCGAGAGAAGAAACGCCGAAATCTCTGTCTTTCATCTGCTTGATGATCTCTTTGAAATCCTCGGGCTTCCAGTCGGAGATGTTAACGCCGTTGATGTTGCGAAGCTCGATGTTTTTTACACCGTTGCGTTCGAGAACATCCATCTGTCGGGTGATATTGGCATCGATCTCATCGCCGAAAGCGGAAAGAGTGAAGTTGTACATAAGAATAGACTCCTTATTATAAGTTTTCGACTGACGTCGAGGTTATATTTTTCTGCGAAGCTTATTTGGTCGGCATTCCGAGAACGTCTTTCATATAATTGAAGGACATTGTGATACTGTCGAAGCGGTCGATATGGCTTGCGTCCTGTTCGATAGCCGCATAGGTAGCGCCGATCTCTTCGGTGATCTTTGCGAGCTTAACGTAGTCCATGTTGCCGTAGCCGATCTCGCAAACGTCGGGCTGGTTTGTCTGAGGATCGATACTGTAATCCTTGAAATGAACGGTGGATGTTCTGCCCTTATATTTGTAGAGCCATTCGTATACGTTTACGCCGCCGTGCTGGAGCCAGAAGTAGTCGGGGATAAATTCAACGTTTTCGTTGAAGCCGTCAAGGAACATATCCATGATCTTTGTCTGACCGGAAACTCTCTTGAACTCGAAGGAATGGTTATGGTAAGCAAATTTCATACCGTAAGCGGAAAGCTTGTTGCCGATCTCGTTAGCGTCTTTGATGAATCTGTTGAGATCTTCAACGGTATGTGTGTAACCGCCGGGTATACCGCCTGTACCGATAACCTTGCAGCCCCAGTCCTGATGTTCTTTAACGATAGCGTCGAAATCGTTAAGAAGTCTGTCAAAGGGAGAATGGGTGATGCAGCATTTAAGATCGAGTTCTTTCAAGGTATTTGTGATAACGGTGGGAGTTACCTTGGTGTGACCGGAAAGCTGAACAACGTTGAAGCCGATGTCCTTGAGTCTTTTCATGGAGGTAACAAAATCCTCATCGTTCTGGATATGAGGGAAAATAGTGAATGTCTGAGCAGCAATAATGGGTTTACTCATGATAAATTTCTCCTATCTGTTTTTTATTTTCAATATTTTAATTTTAATATCAAATTCTTCTTCAAGCCTGAGAATATTCTTCTTTTTCTGACCGACTGTTTTTGAAACGTCCGCATCGTTTACCGCAAACGCAAAAACGGCAGATCTGATGTTATTCTCAATTATTTTACGGCGAAGCCTTCTGTATATTATCTCGCTTTCGCAAAGCTCGCCGAATGCGGGATGAAATGCGCCCGAAACAACGCTGTCGTTATTTGTAAGATCGGATGAATGAAGCCCCACGCGCAGTATCTCGATGCCGCGGCTTCTGTAAAACTCTATAAGCTCCGAGCAAATCTCAACCGCCTCGTCAACGGTCTGCGGCTTGTACGCTCCCGAAAGCATCATTTTTTCGAGCTTCGTTCCTTTCAACACAACGCACGGATATATCCTCACCGCATCGGGACAAAGCTCCGCAACCTTTCTTGCGGTCGCAAGGTCTTTTTCACGGCTGTCACCGGGAAGCCCGGTCATTGTCTGTAAAACAAGTGAAAATCCCCTGCTCTTTATCAGCTTTGCGGCTTTAACGGTAGCCTCGGAGGTGTGATTTCGCTCCGAGAGAAGAAGCACCGTGTCGTCCATGCTCTGTGAGCCGAGCTCAACGGTCGTAACACCGTACTCCGCAAGGATATCAAGAATAGGCTCCGAAATGTAGTCGGGTCTTGTTGAAAGACGTATGCCCGTAATTTCGGGATATCTTTCTCTCGCTTTTTTTGCCGCCGACAGATAATATCGCATCAACGGCTCCTCGATTCCCGTAAAGCTGCCGCCGAAAAAGGCGATGTCAGCCGATGTAAAACGCCCCGCAAGCCCCTCCGCCGAAGCAAAGAGAAAATTTTCAAGATCCTCGGGAGGCTTCTGTGTGCCCGATATTTTACGCTGATCGCAGAAAACGCAGTCGTTTTTACAGGCAAAGTGCGGCACGAAAACGGGGATCGTGGCGTGTTTTTTTACAACTGCCATATTATTCCGCGATCATGCCGACAACTGCCGACATATCCGCAACACCGTCACGGGAAACAGCGTAGAAAACGCCGTCAAGCTCCCATTCGCAAACGGAATATTGATCGCCCAGATTAGCTGCGGTAACAGTAAGGCCGCCTGCGGTTTCAAAGCTTTCTGTTGAAACAACATCGGCATAGATCCCGTGAAGAGATGCCGCAGGTGCATTTTTAGACGCGCGGAAATTGTACTCAACGCCGTCAAGCGTAAATCTCGCCTGCGCGATAGTGCCTGTGATCGTTGAAAAAGCGGTATTTTCGGCACCCTCCGGGATATTTAAAAGAATACCCGTTGCAGCCTCGATCTCTGCCGCAGTTTCGTAAGACTTTATCGGATTTGCGATACCGAGCCCGCCGCCCGTAACGGCACCGTCAGTGCTTTCTGTCATTTCATTCGCTCCGTTATCGTTAACATTTTCCTCAACCTCCGCAGGCGTACAACCCACGAGAAGAAAAACGGAGAGGAAAGTAATTATCAGTTTTTTCATATTGATAACCGTGGCTTTCGTTTACGAAAACCTTCCTTTCTTACTTTATCTTATTCCCATCAATTCAAGAGCGGCTTTTGCAGCGGCCTGCTCGGCTTTCTTTTTAGACTGACCCGAGCCTTCCGCAAGGACGTTTGAATTGATCTTTACGTGGCAGACAAAGTGCTTGTCATGCGCGGGGCCCGACTCCTCGACGATCTCGTAAGAGAGGATCTCGCCCTTGTTTTTCTGAACGATCTCCTGAAGCGTCGTTTTCCAGTCGTGCAGAATATCCGACTCGTTGAGGGTCTCTATAAGATAAGGAAGAATAAATTCCTTCGCTCTGTCCATGCCGCTGTCGAGATAGATCGCACCGAGAACCGCTTCGACCGCATCTGCAAGCGTTGATTTACGTACAGTTCCGACGGTACGCTCGCCTTTGCCGAACAAAAGACATTCGCCTATGCCGTGGATCGCAGCAAAATTATAAAGAGAATCCTCGCAGACAAGCGCGGCTTTGATCTTTGTTAACATACCCTCGGCTTCGTTAAGATGCGAATAGAGATATTCGCAGGTTATGATCGAAAGCACGGAGTCGCCCAAAAATTCAAGACGCTCGTTTGAACGGCTGTTACGCTTATGCTCATTGTAAAACGAAGAATGAGTCAATGCATCGGCGGCAAGCTGTTTGTTTTTAAAAACGTAATTTATTCTTTTTTCGAGATTTTCAACCTTTATTTTAACTTCGGGTATAATGGTGCTTTTGATTTCCATGTACGTTGCTTTCTCTGCGAAAGCGGTCCTTTCTTATTTCTCTATCACTGTTCAATTAACGTGCAAAGCTTTGCTATATTAAGAGAGCCTTTTTTGGGGAGCTTTACGGTGGCGTCAAACTCCTCTTCGATTATCATTTCAATCTCGATCATGTCGTATT
>CAJGDF010000136.1 GCA_904502105.1 uncultured Clostridia bacterium | reverse complement strand
TTACATTCGTCCCAAGTCAGGAAAACACCTGTAGTCTGTCCTTTGCGGACCGCATAAAATTTTTGTTTCATATATTTCTTTCTGTTAAAAGACACGGAGAATTTCTCCCCGTGTCTTTTGTATCTTAGAAGTTAAGTTTTGATGCCATTTCAAGGCGAGCCTTGTCGAAGGGCTTCTTCATAGAGAGACCTTCGTCGATATCGAAGTCGGTGATCTTACCATCTTTAACAACGACAACTCTTGCGGATTTGTTATTGTTAAGAAGTTCAACCGCATGTACACCCATATTGGTTGCAAGTACGCAGTCGTGGAATGTGGGAGCGCCGCCTCTCTGGATATGACCGAGAACAGTTGCTCTGGATTCAACGCCGGACTCTGCCTGGAATTTCTTTGTGAACTTGTCAACGTTTTCGATGCCGAGCTCGTTAACATATTTGAAGTTTACGTTCTTCTTATGCTTGCTGTTGCTTTCGGGGAAGAATACGCATTCTGCAATAACGATTACGAAATAGTTCTGACCGTTTGCTTTCTTTGCTTTGATAACGTCAATAACATCTTTCTGGAAATCGAATTCAACTTCGGGAACAAGAATGATGTCTGCGCCTGCAGCGATACCGCCTTCGAGAGCCATCCAACCTGCGCCTGCACCCATAACCTCGATAACAGTACATCTGTCGAGGGTTTCGGATGTATCTCTGAGCTTGGAGATGCAGTCGATAATAATGTTCATCGAAGAGTCGAAACCGATGGTGTCTTCGGTGCAAACGATGTCATTGTCGATCGTTCCGGGGATACCAACGCAAGGAATACCTGCATGGGTAAGATCGCGGGCACCTCTGAAAGAGCCGTCGCCGCCGATAACAACCATACCTTCAATTCCGAGCTTTTTGCAGTTTTCAGCACCCTGAGCTACAACCTCGGGGTCTTTGAAATCTTTAAATCTTGCGGTCTTGAGAACAGTACCGCCTTTTCTGTAGAGGTCTTCAACGGATGCGGCGGAAAGTTCTGCGCAATCCATTTCAAGAAGGCCTTTGTAGCCTTTATTTATACCAATAACCTGAAGTCCGTGGGCCTTAGCCTGTTTTACAACCGCTCTGATAGCGGCATTCATTCCGGGGCTGTCTCCGCCGGAGGTCATAATTCCGATAGTTTTCATTGTCTGATGTTCAGTCCTTATTGTTATACAGTAATTTATAATAAAATGTATTTATTTGTTTAAAGAATACATCTTTGACATTATATTACAAAGTTTTCGAAAAATCAAGTGAAAATGAAAAATGACAAAAAAAAGTACCAATCATCTTGCGTTTTTTGAGGTTTTAAGACGGATTTTGTAAAATTAAAGGGGTCGAAATATTTTCCAACCCCTTGATTTATATTTATTTTACGAGTTCAACGGTTTCACGCGCGATTTCAAGCTCTTCGTTTGTTCCCAAAACAAGAACTCTTACCTTTGAACCTTCAGCTGTGATTTCAACATCTTTGCCCATAACATCGTTCTTTTCAAGGTCGATCTTGATGCCGAAATAATCCATATCTTCGCAGATCCTTGCGCGGGTCTCGGGTCTGTTTTCACCTACGCCTGCAGTGAATACGACAGCATCAACACCGTTCATTGCAGCAACGTAGCCGCCGAGGATCTTTTTGCACTGATAACCGAACATATCGAGAGCAAGCTTTGCTCTGGGATTTTTGTCGTTGTCCCAGGCATCGTTTACATCTCTGAAGTCTGCGGAAACACCGGAGATAGCAAGCATACCGGATTTTTTGTTCATTATATCGTTCATCTGTGCGCCGGTAAGGCCTTCCTTGTCCATAATAACAGCAACAGCGGCAGGGTCGATAGAACCGCAGCGTGTTCCCATCATCGGACCTTCAAGCGGTGTAAGACCCATGGAAGTATCGATACATTTACCGTATTTAACAGCAGAGAGAGATGAGCCGTTTCCGAGGTGGCAGATAACGAGCTTGAGCTCTTCTACGGGCTTGCCGAGATATTCCGCTGCACGGCGGGAAACGTATTTGTGAGAGGTTCCGTGGAAGCCGTATTTACGGATCTTGTATTTATCATAGTATTCCATGGGAAGACCGTACATATACGCATATTCGGGCATTGTCTGATGGAACGCAGTGTCAAAAACAACTACCTGCGGAATATGGGGAACGATCTTTTTGCATGCCTTGATAGCTGCGGCATTTGCAATTGCATGGAGAGGCGCGATCGAATAATAACCTTCGATACGTTCAATAACATCGTCATCAACGATACATGCTTCTTTGAAATAGTCGCCGCCCTGAACAACGCGGTTGCCGATAGCATCAATTTCTTCGATGGAAGAAATAATTGCGAGATCACCTTTGGTAAGACAGTCAAGCGCTACCTGAGTTGCTTCTGTGTGATCCTTCATGAAAACAGGATTTTTGATTTCGCCTTTGCCGGGTACTGTGTATTTAACAAAGCTGTCGTTAGCACCGATCTTTTCACAGTTGCCCTTTGCGAGCATCGTTTCGGTCGCCATATCGATGACCTGAAACTTGAGCGAAGAACTGCCCGAGTTTATAACAAGAATTTTCATAAAATTTTTCCTCACATATTGATTTTTGACTTAAAATATGTTAATATATAGTGTAGAAGGTTTTCTATATCATAATTATATATCACTTTTCATTTTTTGTCAAGTCATGATTAATAATATATCTGTTACGGGCATCGTTGCGGAGTACAATCCGTTTCATTTCGGACATGCCCATCATCTGAGTGAAACAAAAAAACATTGCGATGCTGTCGTTGCCGTTATGAGCGGAAATTTCGTTCAACGCTGCGAACCTGCGATCTGCGATAAATACGTAAGAGCAAAAATGGCTGTTCTCGGCGGCGTTGATCTCGTTATTGGGCTTCCCGTACGCTTTGCTACGGGCTCTGCCGAAAAATTTGCATACGGCGCGGTCTCTGTTCTTGCATCGTTGGGCTTTGTTGATACATTGAGCTTCGGCAGTGAAAGCGCCGATATTGAGAATATCGTTAAAACAGCAAGCAGGATAGATGCGATCTCTCCCGAAGAATATAAAGAAGCTATGCGCGGCGGTTTAACGTTTGCCGATGCACGCGCGCGGCTTATCGGTGCGGAACACTGTGAACCAAACGATATCCTCGCAATCGAATATGTCCGTGCAATAAATAAGCTCGGCTGCGGTATGAAGCCTTTTGCCGTTAAGCGAACAGACGGCTACCTTGAGTCTGCAACTTCACTGCGCGAAAAAATCTTCAGGGGCGATCTTTCGGGGCTTCCCGAATATTCTGCCGAACTTCTGAAAAAGGAAATATCGGAGGGCAGGGCTCCCGGAAATCTGAAAAATATTGAAAGAACTCTTCTGGGCTTCGTCCGAAATGCAGACCGCGATTCTTTTAAGAATATCTACGGTGTTAACGAAAAAGAGGGTTTTGACGGCAGGATCCTTTCCTCCGTTCAGGCAAGATCTCTCGATGAACTTTATTCGCTCATAAAAACAAAGCGTTATACCATGGCTACAGTAAAACGCGCGATCCTTTCGTCATATCTCCGAATAAAAAACGAACAGCCTTCTCCCGTTCCTTTTGTTCATATCCTTGCCTTTTCAGAAAAGGGCAGACAGCTTATAAAATCGATACCGGGCGACGTTACGGTCGTTACGAATATGTCCAAAATAAAAGATATCTATCCCGAATTTGCCGATGAGGAACGCAGAGCCACAGATCTGTTTTCGCTCTCAACTCCCGAAATAGGCACAGGATTCGGCGAATATACAAGGAAATTTCAATGAAAAAAATTCTCACAGTAGTCCCTTTTGAAGAAGAGGGCAGAAATCGTCTCGAAGCAATTTGTCCCGAAAACGAATATATTTATAAAACCCCCGATGCTGTTACGGAGGCGGATGTTAAAGATGCTGATGCAATTATAGGCAACGTACCTGCACCGCTTATGAAGCATGCTTTAAAACTGGAATGGTTTCAGTCTCAGATGGCAGGGGTCGATGCCTATATCAAAGACGGTGTAATGTCCGATAATATTATCATAACAAATGTTACCGGTGCTTTCGGCCTTGCAATATCCGAGCATATGGTAGGCTGCGTCTTTGAGCTTTACAAGAAGCTTCATCTGTACAGAGATAATCAGAATAAATCTCTCTGGAAGGACATGGGCAGCGTAAAGCAGATCGAGGGACAGACCGTTCTTGTCGTCGGTCTCGGCGATATCGGAAACTGCTTTGCAAAGAAAATGAAGGCTCTCGGAGCGTATGTTATCGGTGTTAAACGCCGTATCAGCGAAAAGCCCGATTATGTTGATGAGCTTTATCTTCAGGACTCTCTCGACTGCGTTCTTCCCAAAGCAGATATCGTTGCTCTCTGTATGCCCGATACTGCGGAAACAAGAGGTATGTTCTCTGCCGACCGTATTTCAAAAATGAAAGACGGCTCAACACTTATCAATATCGGCAGAGGCTCTGCTGTTGATACAGATGCACTTTGCAGTGCTCTCGAAAGCGGTAAGCTTTACGGGGCGGCTCTCGACGTATTTGAAAAAGAACCGCTTCCCTCAGACCATAAGCTCTGGTCTCTTGAAAATGCGATAATAACTCCTCACATTTCAGGATTTTTCCATCTCCGAAAAACATATGATAACATTATAGACATATGCATTAAAAATTACGAAAATTACGTTAACGGCAGACCCTTTATCAATGTCATCGACAGACAAACGGGATACTGCAAATAAAATATCCAAGGAGGTCTTATGAAAAAATATCTTAAAATATTCGTTGTTACGGTTATTCTTTCAATTGTCGTTTCTTTAATGTCTCTTCCTTTTTCTGCGGACCTCGGCGGTTTTTCAGGTGATTCCGATTTTGGCGGAAGCTGGGATTCCGGCAGCAGTTGGGATTCGGACAGTGATTGGGGCGGCGGTTGGGATTCCGACTACGGTTACGATTCCGATTTTGATCTCGATCTCGGTACTGCCATGTTCCTTCTCGGTGACGGCGGCGGTGCTTCTGCGGTTGTTATCCTCATTATTGCATTGTTTATTTATTTCAGATTTATAAAAAGCAAAAATGTCGGTACACAGGTTCAGACACCTATTGCTCCCGGTGCTACGGGAGT
>CAJGDF010000135.1 GCA_904502105.1 uncultured Clostridia bacterium | reverse complement strand
TTTGCCCAGTCGAATATTTCGCAAAGCTCATGCCAATAAAGGACTTGAGTAAACTCAAGATGTTCAACCGGAGCGCCTGTAACAACAAGACCGTCGAAAAACATATCCTTATATTCCGAAAAACCTTTATAAAAGCGGTCAAGGTATTCGCTGTCGGTATTTCGGGAAGTATAAGAAACAGTGTTCATCAAATAGACAGCCGTATCTTTTTTTGCATCGGCAAACATTCTGATAAGCTGAGTTTCGGTAACCTGCTTTGTGGGCATGAGGTTAAGAATAAGTATCTTATCGGAATTTTCGGGGATATTGTCCGAATAAGGACGGATATCGAGATTTTCTTTTTTAAGCTTTTCAAGGGCAGGGAGCCCGTCGGGTACAAATATTGCCATAAAAAACACCGTTAATAATTTCTTTTATGTTATTATACATCTTTTACATAATGTTGTCAATAGAAAAAGAATAAAAAAAGCAGAAATTTCTTTTCGTGGAGGCTCGACAAAATATTCACTTTTTCTCACATTAAGCCGTAAAAAAACGTGCTATATATTGTGGATTTCAAATATTTCAAGTACAATATCTTGGATTAATATAATATCCTGTCGATAATCATGTACAGAGATACCGACAAAAATCATGTTGTTTTTCCTACGTTTTATGATATTATAAAGCAGCAACAAAACAAAATAAAAGGACAGGAGCAAAATAATGCAGGAAAAGATAAAAATCATAATAATCGACGAACAGCATGATTACAGAAATTCTTGTGCGGAACGTCTTTCCGAGCTTGGATACGACATAATTGCAAGTACTTCAAACCCGGTAAAGGCATTGGAGCTGATAAAAGAATCTTCACCGGATATTGTGCTTTTCGACATCGTTCTTTCCCCTATAGACGGACTGGCATTTTTAAGATCGTGCGCTTCGTTGCAAAACAAACCGCACATGATCGCGGTATCGTCTATAATTAGCGATACGGTTATCCGGGAAGCGATGCAATACGGAGCAGAATATTACATAATCAAGCCGTTTGATTTCAACATTCTCGATGAACGGATAAAACGGATGTGCGGGAAATCGGCATCTTTACCCGTAAAACAAATCTCGGAAGAAAGATCGGACGCAGGAGAGATAGATCTCGAATCTCAAGTCACAAGTCTTATCCTCGAAATCGGTATACCGGCACACGTAAAAGGTTATCACTATGTCAGAACAGCAATAATAATGGCTGTTGAAAACCCCGACACAATAAACGCAGTAACAAAGATCGTTTACCCAACCATAGCAAAGAAGTATCAGACATCATCGTCAAGAGTTGAACGCGCTATCCGCCATGCAATAGAAGTTGCATGGGACAGAGGCGACATTGATGTGTTAAACGGAATTTTCGGTTACTCTATAAACGGCAACAGAGGAAAGCCGACTAATTCCGAATTTATTGCAATGCTTGCAGATCAGCTTCGTCTGAAAAACAAGCAGACGAATGCGAAAATAAGTTTGAGAATATAAGCATAAAAATCTCCCTTACAGAATATAATTGAACTGATTATATCTGCAAGGGAGATGTTTTTATGTTAACTTTTACATTTCAGCCGATTTTTATAGGACAAGCCGAAAACAAGGCAAGAAAAACCGCCGAAAAATACGAACAAGAGCTGCGCCGAAAAATGATCGAAGCAAAAAGAAAAATGAACTCTGCGCAGGTTTGCTTTAACTATGCGGTAACGGACGAGGATATCGACCGCTGTATTGAGATGCTTGACAGCTGTTCAAAAGAATACTGTGAGCTTTACGATAAGCTTAAGATGTGCGTTTGTAATAAATAAAGAACAAAATGTCAAAGCCAAGCCCAAACAACAGTTGAATTTGAAACAACTATTTGATAATTGTTTTTTTCACTCATACGTGCTATAATATGATCACACCGGTGATAAAAATATTGGAGGCACGAATATGCAACTTAATTTAGGCGCAAAAATACGTGAATTACGACACAGAGACGGACGCACACAAGAAATGCTCGCAGACGCACTCGGTGTGACTTCGCAGGCGGTATCTCGTTGGGAGTCGGGCGGAAGTTATCCTGATATGGAGCTTATGCCGTCTATTGCCAATTATTTCGGAGTAACGATCGATGAACTGTTTGGGTACAATAATGAACGTTCAAAAAAGATCGACGAGATCATATGTAAGATCAATACTATGAACGCGCAAAACAACGGAGAGGATATCAATATTGATGAATGTCTTGCTCTTGCAAGGGAAGCGATGATCGAATTTCCCGCCAACGAAAAAGTTATGCTTTGTCTTGCTTCGGTGCTTTACAATGCAGGTTATGTTCGTTACGGAGAGCATCATTTGACAGATCATGAAGGATATGATATTTTTGACGTTGAGAGACACAGAACATATACAGAATGGTCGGAAGCGATAGCTATATACGAAAAAATAATTCCCATACTCGAAAACGGTTCAGAACGAAATACTGCGATCATCAATCTCTCCCATCTTTACGCAAACATCGGAGAATATGAAAAAGCAGATATGCTTTCCGATACCGTTCCGGACATTCATTGTTGCAGAGACTTTTTGCAACTCACGACCTGCGACGGTAAAGAGCGCGCAGCAAAGTTTTCCGAAACGATCTTAAAACTTCTCGGTATTGCGGCCGAAATGATCGGAGATGCTGTTGCAGCAAACTACGAAAACATCACGACCAAAGAAGCAGAAGAATTTATAAAGAAAGCGGCAGATATCTTTGATATAGTTTGTCCGGACGGAGAATACGGCAACTACAGAAAAACTTCCGCTTATTTATATCTCTATCTGTCAACAATGCAATGGCGAAACGGGAAACATGACAAAGCTTTCAATTCTCTTGATAAAGCTCTTGAGCACATAAAAAAGTGTGAAAGATTCTCTTCGAACACAGATATGACGTTCGGATCCCCGTTATTGAAAAACGTAAAACTGAACCCCAAAGGAACGGACTTCGACAGTCACGCAGCACAATTACCGTCCTATTGGCCTTGGATATGTATTCCTGACAGTGATGACGTTGCAGTCGAAATGCAAGCCGATCCCCGTTGGAGTGAATGGGTCAAAAAAACTCAGGAATGATAAAACAGCAGTTCCGCATCATGCGGAGCTGCTGTTTTGTATTAATCGAAATATTGCGTTAGTTTTGAGAATCTTCCGCCTGATCTTTTTTATCGGTGACTTTTTCCCAACCGCTGAGATTTGAGCGTTCGATAGCGCCGAAGATGCGTTCTTTTACACCTCTGTATTTATAATCGAGATCTGCAAGAAGATCTTTCATGGATTCGCGTTCGGTTTCGCCGTTTGCGGGGCAAGGATTGAAAAGAACGGGGATATCGAGCCTTCTGACTGCGTTTTTAACATCTTTTTCGGGCAGAAAGACCATTGGACGAATAACCGTAAGATCTTTTCTCGAAAGATAAGTGACAGGTTGGAAAGTGTTAAGACGGGATTCATGAAGAAGGCTGAGAAAGAATGTTTCGATAACGTCGTCGCGGTGGTGACCGAGAGCAACTTTATTTGCACCGACCTCAAGCGCCGCATCGTTAAGGCTTCCACGCCTCATTCTCGAACAAAGAGAACAGGGATTTGACTCTTTTCGGATATCGAAAATGATCTTTTTGATCTCCGTTTTTTTGATTATGAATTCAATGTTTTCACGCTCGCAAAGCTCGATAAGCGGCGTGTAATCCATACCTGAACCCATATCTATTGCGATACCGACAACCGAAAACTTTTTCGGATAAAAAGCGGAAAGCTTTGAAAGTGCAAGGAGCATAAGCGTTGAGTCTTTGCCGCCGGAGCAGCCGACCGCAATTCTGTCGCCCTCGTTTATCATGCCGTATTCATCAACGGCTTTACGTAATAATGAAAGAATATGTTGCATATTATTTGCCTATAACAGAAGAATAAATTTCTTTAATAAACGATTTTGCCATAAGAGAAAATCCCGTATCATCGGTCATATTTGAGCTGCCGTTGCAAATGATCACAACGCCTGACTTATCTGTGGGATCGATAAATATTTCCGCAGTGCTTCCGTAAGCCGCACCGCCGTGACCGTAAAGTGTTCTGCCGGGAACAATGTCTGTTTTAACATTAACTGCAAGACCTTTTCCCACATCCTTATAAAGAGAGCCTGCAGCCGCAGTGGAAAGCATACTGTCAACAGATTCGGGTGAAATAACAGAAACAAGGCCTATAGATCCTTTTTCGAGGAGAAGCTGAGCAATTCGGGAGAGACCTGCGGCACTGATGTAAAGGTTACCGTGAGCAATACGATAGTTATCAACATCAGCAATACCGGCAAGATCTGTTTTAAATTCATCCATCTCCTGAAGATTATAGTTTACCTCATTCTGACGGTAGATGGTGGCAATATTTGAACGGTCCTTGATATCTGTTGAATAATAAGCGGCATCAATAGCCAGAGGATCGAACACATTCTCGACCATAAAATCGTTAAACGGCTTACCTGAAGCAGCTGAAACTATACAGCCGACAATAGCAGATCCGAAGTTTGAAAAATCGTAATCATATCCGGGCTTGTAAGAATAAAAATTACTTTTTGCATGTTCGCCCGCAAGCATTTTCTGAAGAGTCTGATATTTTATCTCACCGTAAACGACCTCATTATATGCGCCGTAGTCGGAAACACCTGCCGTGTGAGTCATAAGCTGACGGAGAGTAATTTCAGAATCGGTCTTCGGGTTTTTAACGGTATATCCGAGAAAGTTTCCGATAGGATCATCAAGAGTAAGAAGTCCCTGTTCGCAAAGAGACATTACGCCGAGAGCCGACACCATTTCGGCAACACCCGCAACACGAATGATCGAGTCGGATGTAAAATCAACGGGCTCTGTACCGTAATCTCCCCTATCCTGCTTACCGTAAACATAGCTGTGTGAAATATCACCGTTTTCGATAACAACAACGGACATACCTATAACACTGTAATCCTTCGCAAGCTTGAGAAGATTTTCAGGCATCTGTTCATCCTGGAGAGAAAGAACATCAAGCTTGGGCTTTTCGGGTTCGGGTTCAGGTTCGGGCTCGGGTTCAATTTCGGGAACAGGGTCCGGTTCCACCACTTCAACCGAGACATC
>CAJGDF010000134.1 GCA_904502105.1 uncultured Clostridia bacterium | reverse complement strand
GAAGAAACGCTGACTGTTGTTGTTCCGATATATGCAACTGACAAATACGGAACTGTAAGCTCCGAAATAATCGGTGCGGTTCTGATGCACTCGCCGTTAAAGTATATCAACGAGACATTTTCCGCATCATCGGCGCTGTTGGTGGGAACATTTGTTTTTGCCGTTATTCTCACGGTAATATTTGCTGTTTTCCTCGGTCTTCATTTAACGAAGCCGATAAAAGAGATGTGTGATGCGGCATCGAGCCTTGCAAAGGGAGATTTCAGCATCAAGGTACACACAAACGACAGAACAGAGCTTCAGGATCTTGCGCACGCGCTCAATCATCTTGCGCACAATCTCGGAAGCACGTTCACACGTTTGAAAAACGAAAAAGATAAATTAAGCAACATAATCGAAAATATATCCGACGGTCTTGCATCGTTTGACACAAATATGCATCTTCAGAAGTACAACACCGCACTTTTGAAGATATGCAGTCTCAACGAGCTTGAAGATCCTGCGGTTACGGAAATGATAACGCAGGTTTTGCAGACAGGGCAGAAGAAGACTGTTGTTTTAAACGGCAAAGACATCCTGAAATTTACGGCAACACGTATTCAGAACAAGGATATAACAGAGGGTGTTGTTGTAATCGTTCAGGACATAAGCCAGTCAGAGAGACTCAATCAGCTCCGAACAGACTTTGTGGCTAACGTATCGCACGAATTCAGAACGCCGCTGACGATAATCAAAGGCTCTGTTGAGGCACTTCTTGACGGAGCTGCTGAAACAGAGGAAGAAAAATTCTCTTATTATTCGAGAATTGAGACAGAATCAAAGGCTCTCGAAAGACTTGTAAGAGACCTGCTCGACACATCAAAATACAAAGCAGGAAAGATCGTTCTTGAGATCAAGCCGATGGATGCAATCTGGCTTATTGCGGACATAACCGAAAAGCTCAAGCCTGTTGCGGCCGAAAAGGGAATATCCCTTGTATTTGAGCCGAAGGAGCTTGAATACGTGCTTGCAGATTACGACCGTCTGCGTCAGATGATAATCATCTTTGTGGACAATGCAATAAAATTCACGCCCAAAGGCGGAACGGTATCTGTTTTTGCGGAGGAACGCGACGACGGATATGCATACATTTCGATAAAAGACACGGGTGTGGGCATTCCGGAGGAAGATGTTCCGTTTATATTTGACAGATTCTACAAGGTAGACAAGGCGCGCGGCGGCTCGGAAACGGGTACGGGTCTCGGTCTTTCTATCGCGTGGGAGCTTGCGGAGCTTCATAAGGGCACGATCCTTGTTGAAAGCGAAGTTGGAAAGGGAACGACATTTACGATCGTTATCCCCGTTGCACCTCCCCCCGAAGATGACGAAGAATATGAAGAATAAGCGGATTTTTGCGAATAATTCACAATAAATTCAGAAAGAACTATTGCAAAAAATATCCGTTTGTGGTATAATTACTTGGTTATGAAACGGTCCTCTGCCGTCTCTGCACGAACGTTTCAAAATAATGACTGATAAAAATTTCAGGAGGAAGAGAAAATGTCCAACAAACTCGATCTTTTCACCAAGGACCAGCTCAGAGAAGAAGCTATCCCCTTTGACATCGGTAGCACAGTTAAAGTCCATGTGAAAATTAAAGAAGGTTCCAGAGAAAGAATTCAGATCTTCGAAGGAACAGTAATTGCCAAGAAGCACGGAGGCGTATCCGAAACCGTAACCGTTCGTCGTGTAGCATACGGTGTAGGCGTAGAAAGAACTTTCCCGATCCACTCTCCCAACATTGCAAAGGTAGAAGTTGTTCGTAACGGTAACGTTCGTCGCGCTAAACTCTATTATCTTCGTGACAGAGTTGGTAAGGCTGCCAAAGTCAAGGAGAAATTAAACTAATCGGTTTGTGGTTTGCAAAGGCGACCTGATCGAATCATATTCCCAAGCTTCGTTTAAAATATTGGGAAAATCAAGTTATATTTTTCCGGCCGTAACGGTGAATAACGATCATTGTCCGGCAGCGTAAATATGCGGTATTCACTCTGTTTTGACGGTGTTGAATACCGCATTATTTTTATTTAGGAGACTTATAATGGATGAACGTGAAGTAATCCCCGCAGAAGAAAGCAATTCTGCAGAGACAGCCGAGTCTCAATCTATTGCGGAGGCTCAAAAAGCCGAAGCTGATGTTAAACGAAATGCGAAGCAAAAAGAAAAGCGTCCGTTGATTCATGAATTTTACGAATATATCGTAGATATTCTTGTAACGTCTGTTGTTGCGGCGGTATTTCTTCTCACCCTTATAGTGAGAACGGGATACGTAGACGGTGCATCGATGGCACCCACCATGCTCGACGGAGACAGATATCTTGTTTCGGGCCTTTTCTACACACCCAAGCAAGGCGATATCATAGTTTTTCAGCCTGAAGACAATGCTGCAACGAGAAGATATATCCACGGCGAAAACAAGCTTCTTGTAAAGAGAGTTGTAGCAACTGAGGGTCAGGTCGTTGATATAGACGATCAGACACATCAGGTTTTGGTTGACGGAGTTGTGTTATCCGAACCGTATTTAACGGGGAACATAACATATAAAAGACCCGATTCGTCCGTTGTATACCCGTTTGAAGTACCGGCGGGGCATATATTTGTAATGGGCGATAACAGACTTGAATCTGTTGACAGCAGGCAATTGGGAAGTATTGATATACGAACGATACTCGGAAAAGTATTTGTAAGATTCTTCCCGTTTGACAAGATTGGAGCAGTAAATTGAACATAAACTGGTATCCCGGACACATGGCGAAAGCCAAGAGGATGATCGAAGACAGTTTAAAGCAGGTAGATATGGCTGTTGAGCTTATCGATGCGAGAATTCCTGTATCTTCGAGAAATCCCGACATAGCGCCTTTACTTGCAAAGGCGAACCGTCCGAGCATGATCCTATTAAACAAGAGCGACCTTGCCGACCCTGTTGAAAACGACAGATGGCTTGCAAGGTACAGAAAAGAAGGGATCCCCGCTATTCTGTTTAACGCAAAGGCTACGGGCGCGAAGTCAAACGCGGAATTCGTGGCGGCTGTTAAAGCGGCATTTGCGGAAAAGATAGAAAAGAACACAGCCAAGGGTATGGCAGGAAGAGCCATAAAGATAATGGTTCTGGGAATTCCCAACGTGGGCAAGTCCACGGTAATAAACAATATTTGCGGCAGTAAGCGCGCAAGGGCAGAAGACAGACCGGGTGTTACAAGAGGCAAGCAGTGGATAAGCGCGGGCGGCCTTGACATACTCGACACCCCGGGCATACTTTGGCCCAAGATAGAAGACAAGGTTGCGGCAGAAAGACTTGCGGTAACGGGAGCTATTAGAGACGAGATCCTTGATTCCGAAGAGCTTGCGGTATGTCTTCTGAACATATTGAGAGCGCCTGAATATGTCAAGCTTTTGAGTGCGAGATATAAATTGCCCGAAGAATTACCCGAAGACACATACGATCTTCTTTCGCTTATAGGCAAGAAGCGCGGATTTGTTATTTCGGGCGGAGAGGTAGACACAGAGCGCACGGCTGCTGTTCTTCTCGACGAATTCAGAGGCGGCAAAATAGGCAGAATCACTCTTGACAGAATATGACCAACATTGAATTTGATGCGATATACCACGACCGCTACTCCGTATTTTGCGGAATAGATGAAGCAGGCAGAGGCTGTTTATGCGGCCCGGTCTGTGCGGCGGCGGTAGTTTTACCGAAAGGTATTATTTTACCGGGAGTTGACGATTCGAAGAAGCTTTCCGCGAAGAAGCGAGAACAGCTTTACGAAACGGTGACGCAGAACGCGATAAGCTACTGTGCGGCGTTTGCGACCCCGGAAGAGATCGACGAGTTAAACATACTGAATGCGACTTTTCTTGCGATGAGGCGCGCAGTTGAGGGGCTAAACGTTAAGCCCGAATTTGCACTCGTTGACGGAAACAGAATAAAAGGGCTGGACATACCTGCGGAGTGCGTTGTTAAAGGCGACTCAAAGAGTCTTTCTATCGCGGCGGCATCGATCGTTGCAAAAGTAACGAGAGACCGAGTGATGACCGAGCTTGCGGAGAAATATCCGATGTACGGATTGAGTGATCATAAGGGCTATCCGACGGAAAAGCATTATGAAAAGATACGTGAGCACGGCATTTGCGAGATATACAGAAAGACGTTCTTAAAAAAGATGCATTGATATGGCTAAGAGCGAAACACGAAAAACGGGTGATCTTTTTGAAGAAGAGACTGCTCGGTGGATGAAGAAGAACGGATATAAGATCGTAGCGCGAAACTGGGAAAAGCCGCCGCACGAGCTTGATATCGTTGCTGTTAAAGGAAAAACGCTTGTTTTCACAGAAGTTAAATCGGGAAACGAGGCATTTTTTGAAGCCCCCGAAACAAGGATCGACGAAAAGAAGATGCGATATATAGCCATAGCAGCGAAGCAGTTTGTTTTAGACCTTGAAAAGAAAGGTATCGACATAAAGCGGTTCAGCATACGTTTTGACGCGGCGGCGATAACCTTTGACGAAAACAAAAGCATAACGGAATTCAAATATTACGAAAACTACTTTAAATGTGGAGAAGAATATTATGAAATTCTTTGATTTACACTGCGATACATCGACCGTGATGTACGCAAAAAAGAATGATTTTTCGGACACCTCGATGCATATAAGCGAAAAGGGTCTTGAAAATTACGAAAAAGCATATCAGACATGTGCTGTGTTCATAGCAGACGGTCAGGGCGGCAGCGGATTTGAGTATTTTTGCAACGTAATGGATTATTTTCTTCCCGTTGCGGCAAAGGTAAAAAATCTCGTTCCGATAGTTGCATGCGAAGGCGGCAGATGTATAGACGGAAACGTTGACAACATCAATGCTTTAAAAGAAAAATACGGGCTCAGGGTTTTCGGTCTTGTGCACAACGGCGAAAACGAGCTTGCATGCGGCGGTGCTACCGACAATGGCAGAGGCCTTACCGAAACGGGCAAGGGAGCTGTTAAAAGATGCGAGGAGCTTGGCATTACGCCTGACGTTTCACATCTTTCAGATGCGGGATTTGAGGATCTTGTAAAGATCTGCAAGAAGCCGTTTATTGCGACTCATTCAAACTGCAGATCGATATACGGACATCTCCGAAACCTTACAGACGATCAGTTAAAAGAGATCTTCAACAGAAAAGGTATCGTTGGCCTCAATCTTTTTCCTGACATTATTTGCCAGGATCCGCACATCACCG
>CAJGDF010000133.1 GCA_904502105.1 uncultured Clostridia bacterium | reverse complement strand
TTTTCTGTCAGGAGAAGGTTTACTATCGCTTTTCTTCTCTCATTGGCTTTCATGGCTTTCTCCTTAAAAATTATATCGCATGGAGATTCTTGAGTGAAAGGTCAAGAATAGGCGCTGAATGAGTAAGAGCACCGCTGGAAATATAGTCAACACCGATATCCGTGAGACGTGCGATGTTTTCTTTTGTAACATTGCCGCTGCACTCTGTTTCTGCCTTGCCTGCAGTCATTTCAACGGCTTTTTTCATATCTTCAACAGACATATTATCGAGCATAATAATATCTGCGCCTGCATCGAGCGCTTCTTTCAACATATCAAGATCTTCAACTTCAATTTCTATCTTACGTACAAACGGTGCATATTCTTTTGCCATTTTAACAGCTTCTTTAACACCGCCTGCTGCACCGATATGGTTATCCTTTAAAAGAATACCGTCGCTGAGATTGTATCTGTGGTTATTTCCGCCGCCGACTTTAACTGCATATTTCTCAAAAATACGCATGTTGGGGGTTGTTTTACGTGTGTCAAGAAGCTTTGTGTTTGTTCCCTTTAAAAGATTTGCTATAGAACGGGTATATGTTGCAATACCGCTCATTCTCTGTAAAAAGTTGAGAGCTGTACGTTCACCGGAAAGAAGAACACGGATGTCGCCAACAATAAGTCCGATCTTTTCGCCTTTTTTTACTTCGTCACCGTCTTTACAATAGAATGTCACTTCTGTTTTTTCATCAAGAAGCTCAAAAACTCTTTTGAATACTTCAAGACCGGCAATAACACCGTCTTCCTTACAGATAAGATCAACCTGACCTTTCTGATAGTGCGGCATTACAGAGTTTGTGGTGATATCTTCGCTTGTTATATCTTCTCTGAGGGCGCTGAGTATGAGTTCGTCAGCAGTCATTTTCATTGTAATATTATTCATGGCTTTTTCTTTCCTTTTCTATAGCATTTAAAACTGATTCTTTATATTTGTTCTGATATCCGTCATACTGTGAGGCATCAACGGTAAATTCGTGATTATCTGTTAATTCTGTGTAGTTGTTTGTTATATTAAGGGCTGCACGTTTTGCAAAAACAAGGCTTTCAAGAAGTGAATTGCTTGCAAGACGGTTCTTACCGTGAACTCCGTTGCAGGCAGTTTCGCCGACTGCAAAAAGTCTGTCCATAGATGTTTTACTGTCTTTGTCAACGTCTATGCCGCCCATAAAATAATGCTGGGAGGGAACAACAGGTATAGGTTCTTTTGTAACATCATAACCCTCTTCGAGGCAGTGCTGATATATATTGGGGAAATGTGTTTTTATCTCTTCTTCCGGGATAGGCGCAAGGGAGAGCCATACATGCTCTGTACCTTCTTTTTTCATTTCGTCAAATATTGCATTTGCAACAACGTCTCTCGGCAAAAGCTCATTAACAAAACGTTCTCCTTTTGAGTTAAGCAGGATAGCGCCTTCACCGCGTACGGATTCTGAAATGAGAAACTCTCTTCCGTGTTTTTTTGTGTAAAGAGTTGTCGGGTGTATCTGAATATAGTCGATGTGCTGAAGCTTAATTCCGTATTTAAGTGCAAGAGCAATGGCATCGCCCGTAAGATGACGGTAGTTCGTCGAGTGCTTGAACAGACCGCCGATACCGCCTGTTGCAAGTACCGTATAATTTGCGTTGATAGCAATATATTTACCGTCTGCATCATGTCCTATAATACCTTTGCAGCCATCGTCTTTGCAAATAAGGTCAACCATTGTAAAATTTTCAATAAGCGTTATGTTTTTACGGTTGCGTGCTGTTTCAAGCAGGTGTGATGTGATCTCTTTGCCTGTTTCGTCTTCGTGAAACAAGATTCTCGGTCTTGAATGGGCGCCCTCACGGGTGTATGTAAAAGTATCTCCGTTCTTTTCAAACTGAACGCCGAATGAAACAAGATCTCCTATGACTTCCTGTGAAGATCTGATCATTATTTCAACGGAATCGGGGTCGTTTTCATAATGACCTGCTTTCATTGTGTCTTCAAAGAACGCGGAAAAGTCTTCTTCGTCTCTTAACACACATATGCCGCCCTGGGCGAGAAACGAGTCGCTTTTAGGGGCAATGTTTTTTGTTACAATAACAATATTTTTATTTTCGGGTAAGTTTAAAGCGCAGTAAAGACCTGCTACACCGCAGCCTACGATTATTATATCACATTTCATATTATTTTGCAAGCTCCAACATTCTTTCTAAGGGGATAAGCGCTTTTGTGCGTAATTCCTCGTTGATTTCTATAACTTTATCTTCTTTTTCGAGAACGGATAAGATCGATTCAAGGGTATTAAGCTTCATATCTTTACAGCAGGGACGTGGGTTCGGGAAATAGAATCGCTTCTCGGGATTGTCGGACGTAAGCTTATAATTTACTCCGTCTTCCGTACAGATAATAAACTCTGTGCATTCGCTTTTCTTTGCGTAATCGATTATGTCTGCGGTGCTGCCAATATAATCGGAAATATCGAGTATCTCTTTTTCGCATTCGGGGTGAGAAAGAATCTTCGCATTCGGATGCTTTTCTTTTTCACATTCGATATGTTTCTTTTCTATCTTTGCATGGATAGGGCAGCAGCCGTCGTTTATTATAATATTTTTTTCGGGAACCTGTTCGGCAACAAAGCTTCCGAGATTTTTATCGGGAATAAAGAATATATTTTTGTTGGGTAAATTTTTAACGATCTTTACGGCGTTTGAGGATGTTACGCAAACATCACTTTTGCTTTTTAATTCTGCCGTTGAGTTGATATAACAAACAACTGCAAGATCTTCGTATTTTTCTCTCATTTCTTCGATTATTCCGTCGCGTACCATATGCGCCATCGCACAGTCTGCAGACGGGTCAGGCATGAGAACCTTTTTGTCTGGATTTAAAATTTTTGCACTTTCGCCCATGAACGATACACCGCAGAAAAGAATTATATCTGCATTGCTGTTCTTTGCTACCTTTGCAAGATAAAACGAGTCTCCGATATAGTCTGCTGTTCTTTGAACTTCGTCCGGTGCATAGTAGTGTGCAAGGATAACCGCATTTTTTTCTTCTTTTAATTTCTTTATTTGTCTTTCCATAACCGTTTATAGCTTTCGCTTTTTAATCTTCCTTATTTTGGAGTTTTACAGGTTTTTTCTTTTTTAACCTTTTTATTTTCGGTTAATTATAGCACCGCACTTTACATCTGTCAAGTTAAGTGTAAAGTTTTTCGTCAAAAAACAACACAAAAAACACAGTTAACAATATCTTCAAAATTGATTTTGATAAGATCGGAGATTACTGTTGCAAATTTTGTCTGTTTATGATATATTTATTCTATGAGATTTATGAAAGTGAAAGATATATGTATGAAATATGATTCAGTTTATTTCGCAGGCGGATGTTTTTGGTGTATAACACCCATATTTAAGGAAACAAACGGAGTTATCGATGTCGTCAGCGGTTATTCCGGCGGTGATGAAGAGGATCCGAGTTACGATGATGTAAAAAAACAAAAAACGGGACACCGTGAGGCAATAAGAATAGATTATGATCCGGAATCCGTTGATTTTTCCGAGCTTATCGATATTTTTATCGGTGGAGTCGATCCTTTTGACGGAGGCGGACAGTTTATAGACAGAGGCCATTCGTACACCCTTGCAGTTTTTTATATGAACACCGAACAAAAGCAAATAACAGAGAAAAAGATCAACGATCTCAGATCATCGTCGGGTAAAGAAGTTTATATCAGTGTTGAACCGTTTAAAAGCTTTTATCCCGCGGAAGAAGAGCATCAGAACTATTATCTGAAGCATCCGGAGGAATTTGAAAAAGAGCTTATCGAAGCGGGCCGTAAATCAAAATAATTTTATGTTGATAATATTAAAAACTATTGAAAGTCGAGTTAATTTGTGATATACTAAAAAGTAATCGAGAAAAGAAAGGTATATAAAAATGGGAAAAACAAATAATTCAATGCTTCAGGGACCGTTGTTGGGAAGTATTATTACATATACAATACCTATAATTTTAACAAGTGTTCTTCAGCTTCTTTTCAATGCGGCAGACCTTGTTATCGTAGGCAGATTTTGCGGAAGCGTATCTGTTGCGGCAGTAGGTGCTACCGGATCAATAACAAACCTGATCGTCAATCTTTTTGTCGGCCTTTCCGTAGGTGTCGGTGTTACTGTTGCGCGTGCTTACGGCAGCAGAGATGACGAGGTCGTTCACAGAACTGTTCATACAGCTGTTCCGACTGCTCTTGTCAGCGGTGTTATTTTAACATTTGTCGGCGTTCTTTTCTCAGAATCATTCCTTCGAATGATGGACACTCCCGAAAATGTCCTCGAGCTTTCTGCTGTTTATATGAAAATATATTTCGGCGGCATAACATTTTCTATGATATATAACTTCTGCTCGTCTATTCTCCGTGCAGTAGGCGACACAAAAGGTCCGCTTATTTATCTTACTGTTGCGGGTGTTGTCAACGTAGTTCTTAACGTATTCTTCGTTACAGTATTTCATATGAACGTAGCGGGTGTTGCTCTCGCAACAACGATATCTCAGGGTGTTTCTGCGGTTCTTGTTGTTATTGCTCTTATGAAAAGAACTGATGCCAGCCGCCTTATCCTTTCTAAAATGCGTTTTTATAAACGTCAGCTTATCACAATCGTTCAGATCGGCCTTCCTGCAGGTATTCAGGGCTCTTTGTTCTCTATTTCAAACGTTATCATTCAGTCATCGATAAACTCCTTCGGCGATATCGTAATGTCCGGTAATGCCGCAGCAGGTAATATAGAGGGCTTTGTTTATGTTTGCCTTAACGCTTTCTATCAGACAGCCGTTAACTTTATCGGTCAGAACTCCGGTGCAAGACAGTATAAGCGTGTTGCAAAAATAGTCGGTCTTTGTGTCGGACTTGTTACCGTTACAGGTCTTCTTACAGGTTTTCTTGCATTTTTCTTTGGCGAACAGCTTCTTTCTATTTACATAACAGACTCCCCCGAGGCTATTGAGTACGGTATCATCCGTCTTGCTTATATCAGCTTACCGTATTTCCTTTGCGGTCTTATGGAAGTTTCAACAGGCGCACTCCGCGGCATGGGTTCTTCATTAAGCCCGATGATAATTTCTGTTCTCGGTGTATGCGGTGTTCGTATCGTCTGGATCTATACTGTTTTCGGAATGGAGCAGTTCCATACTCTCGAATGTCTTTACCTTTCGTATATCGTTTCATGGACGTTTACGTTGCTTCTCCAGTTCGCCGTCTTCTTCTTTATTTACAAAAAACATGTTAAAGAAGATGCTCTCTACCGAGAAAGAATTTCCAATGCGTGATTTTTGAGAGGTATTTGATATGAATTTTACAGAAATAGCCCTGAACCGTCAATCGTGCAGAAATTACGATCCGAACAGGGCAGTAGAACAGGAAAAAATAGATGCGATAATTCGTTCCGCAATTCTCTCTCCATCTGCTTGTAAC
>CAJGDF010000132.1 GCA_904502105.1 uncultured Clostridia bacterium | reverse complement strand
TTTATAAATTCTCTTGTGATGTCCGCATCGAGAACGTCAACGTAAGAGCTGTCGTACTGTCTGTAAATTCGGAAATAATTCTCACATCCGGCTACCGCTTCTTTTACCCATGTATAGCTGCCGTCTTCGTTTTTAACGTATGCCGCAACCGTGTCCTCGTCTGTCGGAAATTCGGCCACTTCTTCTGTTAAAAGACCGAGCGCAAAATTCTTTTTATCGTTCAGCAGTTTACCGCCCGCAAAGCCCGAGGGCCAGCCGTTTTCATCGTAGGACCACGCTTCCATGCCGAGCTTTTTTGCCTCGTCAACGCACGCTTTTATGCATTCAAACCATTCTTCCGAAAGATATTCTGTTTCAAGACCGCCTCTTGCATGCATGAAAAATCCGTTCATCCCAAGATCTTTCATTCTTCTTATCTGACGGCGAAGCTCGCCCTCTTCAAGTCTGTCGTTCCAGCTCCAGAACGGAATAGAACCGTATTCGGGAGCTTTTTGATTGATTTTATCTATAAGTTTCATGTGCTTTCCTCTTTTTTTTATTTTACAGCCCGTCATGCTCAAGACGGCTGATAACTTCTCTTTGAATTATGGGGGAGAGATTAACGAAATAATCGCTGAATCCGGCAACTCTCACCATAAGTGTCCGATATTTCTCGGGATGCTCGATCGCATCGTAAAGTGTTTTCTGATCAACAACGTTAAACTGCGCTTCAAAGTTTCCGTTTCTCATAAATTCTTTGATGAATGCTTTTATCTGTTCAAAGCCTTCATGCATAAATTTTTTGCTGAAACGGAAATTTGTTGCTATGCCGCCTATACCGTAATGCTGGGGTATTTTTGATGTTGAGTGCATCAAAGCTATTGGTCCGCTTCTGTCCATACCCTGAACTGAGCCGAGGCATTCCGAAAGCGCTTCCGCCTGCTTTCTTCCGTCGGGTGTTGCCGCACCTTGTTCACCGAGAATACCGTGCATTATCCACGCAAAATAGCTTGGGTGGAATGTTCCGTTTCGGATACATGTTCCGAATTGCTTTAATTCCTCGTTTATGTAAAGGAACAGATCCTTGCCTATCTCGTCACTTTCCTCGATATCATTGCCGAATTTGGGACATTTATTGAGTAAAAACGCGCGTAATCTGTCTTCACCGTCAAAATTTCCTTTTATTGCTTCCCTAAGATCTTCAAGCGTCACACGCTTTTCTTCGTACACTGCTTTTTTTATTGCCGAAAGCGAGTCGATGAGATTGATAAATCCGGGAAAACACGGGTATATAAAGCTGTATCTTGCACCGTCGTTTGCCGCTTCCTTACCCATGTCAAGACAGTCGTTGATAAAGCATGAAACAAGAGGCAATGAAGAATATCTTTTTCTGTAGCAAACCATTTCTTGAATATCCTCAAGCTCACCCTTGAGAATATTATCGATCATATCTTTTGCTGCCGCATAAAATTTTTCAAACGTATCAAGCTCAGAAAGATCCTGAGGCGAAGTTGTATTGCGTCGGAAATCGTTGCCGTATATCTTTTCACCGTTATTAAAAATGTATTCAAGTCCTTTATTAAGGTTTATGTACGGTGTTGCAACAAGGATATTGGATGTTGCTATCGGTGTTAATTCAACACAGGTGCTGTGAATGTAGTAATACGAATCTTCTTCACTTACGCCTGCCTCACGAAGCCCTTTTATTGCAATATCATCGTTGAAAATTGACGGACGGGTGTATCCTTTTTCGATCATTTCAAGACATAGCGTAAGCAGATCATCGGGCATATCCTCGTTGTAACATACTGCGACCGATGGATTAACAAGTCCCGTGGTTTCGATCGCTTTTATGCACATATACGAAAGCTCGTTCCAGTTTGATTCGCCGTTTCTCTTTCGGCCGCCAACCATCAAAGCCGCTGGCCATGTGCCGTAAATGTCGTTATGCCGAAAATAAAGATCTTCAATGAGAGTAAAAGCCTCATCATCTGTTATAATGCCTTTATCTTTATCGTTTTTGTAAAACGGGTAAAGATAATTGTCGGGTCGGCCTGTAAGACTGTTTTCTCCTATACAGTTTATCATAAACTGCATTAGCCAGACCGACTGAATGGCTTCTCTGAAGTTTCTTGCAGGGTTTTTAGGTACATTTTCAAGAGCTGCCACCATATGTTCCAGTTCTTTTTTTCGTTCGGGAGACTGTTCCTGTTCAGACAGTTTTACCGCTTGCGCATGGTATCTTTCCTGGAAGCGTATCGCCGCTTCAAGAGAGCAGATACAGCCTTTGTAAAACGCTTTCTTTTCTGCACATTCGGGGTCGGAAAAACTAATTGCATCAAGCTTTTGTTTAACCTCGTAAAGAACGCCGCTCAAGCCCTTTTCAAGAAGCTTTTCGTAGTCAATAACCCTGTGAAGTGTTGCAGCCGACGATACTCCGTTTACAACACCGAGAATATTCATCTGCTTTCTCGATTCATCGTTTTTTGCTTTTGTTTCTTCCGATGTGTCGAGAAGAGGGCGGTGTCCTGCGATAAGATCATCTTCATCTATAAAAACAGGGTATGCATCAAGCACCGCCGCATCCGATTTCCCTCTCGCAAGCTCATGGAGTCGGATGTCTTTGTTTTCTCTGTATGCATCATATATAGCCGTTATGCTGTCAAATCCGTGCGGAACGTTAAACAATTTATGTTTTATTCTTTCTTTTCTTTCTTCTGAGAACATAATATATCACCTTATAATACAGAATTAAGCTCTTCCATTTTTTCTTTTGACGGTTCTTCAAGGCCTGCCGCTTTGAACACTCTGCCCTGACTTGCATATTTTGATTCGCATATGTTATGAAACGGTAAAAGCGTGTGTTTTACGTCTCCGTCAAGTGAACGTATAATATCTCTTATTTTTATGATTTCTTCTTTAGTGTCGTTAAAATGGGGGATTATCGGTGTTTTAACTTCTTTCAGCTTTCCTGTTTGAGACAGTCTTTTCAGATTTTCAATTATTTTTTCGTTACCTGCTCCTGTTGCATTTTTATGCTTATCGGTGTCTGCCGATTTCAGATCGCAAATGAAGTAGTCGCAATACGGCAGTATTTTTTCAATGTTTTCCCAAGGTACACATACCGCAGATTCGATCGCGGTGTGAATGCCTTCTGCTTTACATCGTTTCATTACTTCCGCAACAAAATCAGGTTGAAGAAGCGGCTCTCCGCCGGAAAACGTAATGCCGCCGCCCGATGTTATAAAAAGATTTTTATCTTTAATTATTGTGTGCATTAGCTTGTCGACCGAAAATTCTTCTCCTATGATCTCAATGGCTTCAGAAAAACATTCTTCTGCGCATTTCCCGCAAAGTGAACAGTTTTCTGTGAATCTTGCGGTCACGCCTTCTTTGCCGTTCGGACATATATTTACACATTCTCCGCATCCGATACATTTATGCGGATAGAACGCTACTGTTTTTTTACTGTCCTGAGATTCCGGGTTGTGACACCAGAAACAACGCAGATTACAGCCTTTCATGAATATAACAGTTCGTATTCCGGGGCCGTCATGAATAGAAAACGGTTGAATATTGCATATTTTTCCTGTCAAAATACGTATCACCCTTTCCACTTTTGTTTGATTAAAGTATACATTAAAAGAAGCAAAAAGTCAATATTCTCTGAAGAAAAAAATAACGGTGCTGTTCTTGATTAAAAACCCTTGTGATGTTAAGAAAAATGTCAAATTTTTTTTGCTGTAAAAGGTTGAGAAAAATGAAAAAATGTGATATAGTATAATAGTATATCTATTTTTAAATACGTTACCGTAATATAGTGAAGGAGGAGCCTGTATGAGTGCGAAAAAAAGGTCAAATCCGTATTTGCGCGCGATTGTTATTTCCGTCATACTGTTTGTTTTTCTGTTCATTATAGGGCTCTCGGCGAAAAGCTTCGTTTCTTCTCCGATCGAAGCGTCCGACGGTGATTCGCCTGTTTTCGGCTCGGTCATTTTTAACGAAATGCTCCTTTCCAACGATAATTTCTATCCCGACGGTAACGGCGAATTTTATGATTACATAGAATTCAGAAACATGACATCCTCTCCGATAGATCTTTCGGGTTGGTATGTCGTTGAGGATTCAAATTCTTCACCGTGGTATTTCCCCGAAAATACTGTTATCGATGCCAACGGTTTTTTGCTTGTTTATTTTTGCGGAGAGGTTCGTGACGGACTTTATTGCCCGATGCGTCTTTCAAAGCAGGGCAGGGAAGTATTTACGCTTCACAGTCCCGACAGCGCTCTTATCGACAGAGTGTTGACCTCCGAATCGGAAGTCAATCTTGTATACGAACGGACAGACTCCGGCTCGTGGCGTTCAAACGAAAGACCGTCTCCGTTTTATCCGAATACAGATGAGGGCAAGGCTCTCTTTGCGGCATCGAGAATACGTAAAAACGACCCTGTTAAAATAACAGAGGTAATGGCTCAGAATCTCTTTACATTAACGGATTCCGACGGAGATTATTCCGACTATATCGAGATCACGAATTTCGGTGATAAGGCGGTCGATCTTTCGGGCTATACAGTTTCAAACGATCCTCTTGATCATTTTAAATGGACGTTTCCGTCTGTTAAACTCGAATCGGGAGAAAGCATTATTGTTTTTGCATCGGGTAAAGACCGACTTTCCGAAAAAGAGCCGCATCTTTCTTTCAGACTCGCTTCCGACGGCGAAAGCATCTTCCTTTGCGACAGTAAAGGTGTTCTGATTGACGAGGTTTCTTATACCGATATTTCAAACGGCAAGGTTCTTGTGAAAAACAGCATCGATTCGGATTTTGAAACGGTCCGTACCCCGTCACCGTATTATATTGATCTTGATGCATACTCTCAAAAGAATGATGCTGAAAAGGACCTGATTATAAACGAGGTCATGGTCGTAAATGACAGTTATGTCGTTCAGAACGGCGAATATTTCGACTGGATCGAGATAAAAAACAATTCAGGCCGTCCGATAGATCTTTCCGAATATTATCTTACTCAAAATAAAAATGTTCCGAACCGTTGGAGGTTCCCCGCAATTACATTGCAGCCCGACGGATTTGTTCTGGTTTTTGCTTCGGGCAAAACCGAAATGTCAACCCAATCGTTTATTCATTGCGATTTTAAGCTTGATTCTTTGTATGAAGAGCTTTATCTTTACAAGGCAGAAGGCAGCGATTTTTCTCTTTGCGACGGCGCTGTTTTAACAGATATCGGATACGGTATGTCTTATGGCAGATCCCCGTCAAAGGGCGGATTCGTTTATATAACTTCTCCTACTCCGGGCGCCGAAAATAATGACGGCCTTCGTTATTTTTCTTCTGCTCCCGTTCCGTCTGTTGAGGGCGGTATATTCAACGGCATAGATTCTTTTTCTGTAAGCTTTGAATCAGACGGCACTGTTTTTTACACTCTTGACGGTTCTGTTCCAACAGAAAACAGCTTTGTTTACGATCAGCCGCTGACCGTTTCTTCT
>CAJGDF010000131.1 GCA_904502105.1 uncultured Clostridia bacterium | reverse complement strand
TTTTTTCGGCTTTTTCAAGTGCACCCATACCTGCGGAGATTATAAGGGTATTGAGGCCTGCACGTGCAGTATAAAGAGCGGCGGAAACACCTGCTGGACCAGAACCTACGATTATAACATCAAAATCTGCCATATACAAACACCTTTCATTTTAATAGTAGCTTTCACCGTTTAATCAACAGCGAAAGCTACAAAATACATATTATTCAACTTCAACGCGAAGCTTAGAGTCTTCGACGGAAACAGAAATCTTTTTGGGGATCATATCGCTTTCGCACATTACGGAAACAACTTTATCCTCTATTTCCTTCTGAACAACTCTGCGGACGTTTCTTGCACCGTATTCAGAGGAATAACTCATGTCTGCAAGAACAGCAAGAACTTCTTTATCATAAGAAAATTCTATTTCACGTTCAACAAGACCTGCGCGAAGTTCTTCAAGTCTGATTTTTACGATATCCTCAAAAAGATCTTTTTCGAGAGGATTAAATGTAATTATTTCATCCACTCTGTTGAGGAATTCGGGACGTAAAAATTCGCGGAGGGCTTTTTTTGTTTTTTCAGCGGAAACAGTAGCCACGGATTTGTTAAAGCCAACTTCTCCGCCTCTTACGTTAGAACCCGCATTTGTGGTCATAACGATAAGAGCATGCTCAAAGCTTACTTTTCTGCCGTGAGAATCGGTAAGAATACCGTCATCAAGAATCTGAAGAAGTATGTTAAGAACATCGGGATGCGCTTTTTCTATCTCGTCAAAGAGAATTACAGAGTAAGGCTTACGTCTGATTTTTTCGGTGAGCTGACCTGCTTCATCATATCCGACATAGCCCGGAGGAGAACCGATAATGCGTGATACGGCATGTTTCTCCATAAACTCGCTCATATCAAGACGAATAAGTGTTTCAGGGGAATCGAAAAGCTCGGATGAAAGAACTTTTACAAGCTCTGTTTTACCTACTCCTGTAGGACCTGAGAAAATAAATGACACGGGACGTTTTCTCGGTACGAGGCTTATTCTACCACGTTTTACTGCATTTGTGACGGCTTCAACCGCAACATCCTGACCTACGATATGTTTTTTTAGTTCACCTTCGAGATTACGAAGCTTTGCATATTCGCCTTCTTTGATTTTTGAAGCCGGAATTCCTGTCCAAAGCTCGATAACAGAAGCAAGATCATCAAATGTTACCGTACATTCGGTGACTTTAGAAGAAAGTTCATCATAAGATGCTTTTATGCGAAGTTCTTCGGAACGTGCCTCTGCGATCTTCTGATAATCGCTTTCATCCTTTTCTTCTTTTGCTTCAAGTGCTTCCGCTTCTTCCTTAACCGCTTTGAGACGTTCTCCGAGCTTGAAAAATTCATCATAAACAGGATTTTTCAATACTGCGTTAGAACATGCCTCGTCAATAAGGTCAATTGCTTTATCTGGAAGGAATCTGTCGTTCACATATCTTTCCGACATTTCAACGGCTCTTTCGGCAATAAGCATCGGAATATTTATATTGTGGAATTTTTCATAGTATGTTTTAATACCGCGAAGCATTTCTACGGTTTCTTCAACAGAAGGTTCATTTACCATAACAGGCTGGAAACGTCTTTCCAAAGCTGCATCTTTTTCGATATACTTACGGTATTCATTGAGTGTTGTAGCGCCGATAACCTGAATTTCGCCTCTTGAAAGCGCGGGTTTAAGCATATTTGCGGCGTTCATTGAACCTTCGGCATCACCTGTTCCGACAAGAGTGTGAACCTCGTCGATAACAAGGATAATATTACCTATAGCTTTAACCTCTTCTATAAGTCCTTTAACACGGCTCTCAAACTGACCTCGGAACTGTGTTCCTGCGATAAGAGCGGTAAGGTCAAGAAGATATATCTGTTTATTTGCAAGCTTTGCGGGAATTTCTTTATTTGCGATTTTAATTGCTATACCTTCTGCGATAGCGGTCTTACCTACACCGGGTTCACCGATAAGACAGGGGTTGTTTTTTGTACGTCTTGAAAGAATCTGAAGAACTCTTTCTATCTCTTTTTCTCTGCCTATAACATTATCAAGCTTACCATCGGCAGCAGCTTTAGTAAGATTTTTACAGAACTGGCCGAGGAAACGAGTCTTTTGCGGTGTGTTTTTTGAATCGCTGCGTTTTTTTCCGTCAGCCTTTTCATTTTTATCAGCAGACGGTTCATTTTCGCCGTTGATCTCATCAAAGATCTTATTATCGGGATCAAGGCTGAGAGCACCGCCGAGAGAGAAGTCGCCGTCCTCAGACTCCGCAATCATATTGCTGAGTTCTTCGTTCATAGCTTCAAACTGTTTTTCGTCGATACCGAAGTTGCTTGCAATATCTTTGGTGGGATCCATACCGAGTTCCCTTGCACATTTAAGACAAAGTGCCTGCTTCTGAGGAACCCCGTTTTCCATTTTTGTGATAAATACTATCGCGATGCGTTTATGGCATCGGTCACACATCAGACGTTTTATATCCATTATTTTATCCTTTGTTTTTTTGTTCGTTGTTTATTTGAATTGCGGCAAGCGTATATTTTACCGCGGACATAATCGAAAATATCATTGTTATAACGGCAAGCAATGAAACTGCTATCATTCTAAACTCAACATTAAGAAAATCTAAGAAAAAAGAAATAACAAATGTTGAGAAAAGAAGACCGGATGTTAATTTGCCGTACCATCTGGCGGCAATGACAGCATGAGTTTTATGATAAAACACCAATCCGCCGACAAGCATAAAAAGATCTTTTGCTATCATAATTGTAAGAAGCCACCAACCAACTGCTTTGTCGATACAGAGACAGGCAACCGTAGAAAGCTGAAAAAGTTTATCTGCAACAGGATCAAGAACTTTACCTATCTTTGAAATCTGATTAAATTTTCGGGCTATCATTCCGTCCAAAACATCAGAAATACCGGAAAGAATAAGAACGATAAACGATATCCACCGAAACGGTGTAAAATACAATGCGCAAAAAACGGGAACGAGAAGTATCCTTATTATGCTTATTATATTGGGAATTGTCACATCGAGCCCCCTGAATGATCAAATTATTTATTGCTGTCAGATTCAATAAGACTTGTTATCGGGTTAATATTTTGAAACTGTTCATAAAGTATAGTTCCGTCAACAATAGCCTTACGATCCTCAAAAGTTAAATCCTTAAGTACATACTGAGTGGAAAGACCGATAACAGAAACAGTTACAAAAACAATCAGTATCCCGTTAAGAACTCCGAATACAGCACCGCCAAGAGTATCGAGCTGACGTATAATAGGAAGATTGATGATGAGGTCGGAAAGCCACCAGAGGACGGCAACACCGACAGAGCAAACAATAAAAATAATCAAAAAGGCAGCAATACGGCTAAGCACCGAAGATACGGGAGAGATCATAACGTCAACGATAGCAGCCTTAGCCTGTTCTACACCCTGAGCTTTGATTGCAAAATATCTGGTTGAAACATCATCGATATTAACATTTAAAAGGTTGGATATATTAACAAAAAAATCAGGACGTTCACTGAAAAGTGAGTCGAGATCCAACGATGAAAGAGAAGCGTTGATATTATCTGCAGTTGGAGAAAGCTGATTTACAAGCCATTGACGCATCGGTGAATGAATGTAATTTTTATCAAGATAAGTTCCGAGATTTTCAGAAAGAAAAAAAGCGGCAACAAGAGAAATTATTTTACCGAGAAAACCGATAACAGAGCGGACAAGACCCTTTCTGCAACCGAGAATGATACAAATAACCAATATCGCGACTACAAGCAGATCGAGACCTGTACTTAAAGCAATATTCAAAATAAATACCCCTTTCGTTTAGATGCGGTGTGTTTTGTTTGTGTGTTATATTTATTTAACAATTATCGCAGTTGATACTATATAAGCTTTTTCCGAACCGTAAAGAATGCATTTTTGTTTTCCTGCAACTATATCCGTAACACCTTCGGAAACGGAGATTTCCGAAACGACAGTACCTGTTCGATCAAATGCCAATAATTTTTCGGATGTCAGTACAAAAATAGTATCGGAGAACGCTGAAACGGATTTTACGTTTTCAACGATCGTTTCAAACTGTTTGTTACCTGTAATATCCGTAACATAAACTGAAAAATGTTTATTGGGAGTGTTAAGATCATAAGCAAAAACCGTATATTTATCGCTTTGATGGAACTTATACGGAACACGTGAACCGTAGGAATAAACAGTATTGCATCCTCCGCTTCTGAACGAAACAAGACCTGTTTCGGATAAAATCTCAACCGAACCGTCATTTTTTTTCGAAACAGAAATAGGGAACGTACTTTGAGAAACAACTTTCGCACGCTCCTCCCCTGCGGAATAATTCAGGGAATAAACAACAGTGTCAATATTTTCCATATTTTGAACAACAGATACTACAGAAACACTGTTTGTTGATGTAAAAGCAACATCAACAAGATATGAATCGGCTGAATACCATAAAAAACGCTCTTCAAACGATGTATTGAAAACTGTAAGCTGACCTTTATATCCGTATTTTTCTGTAATAACGGCAATTCGGCCCGAATCATCAATATCTGCATTTATAATCACATCTGAAAATTCTTTTTCGAAAAGAAGATCAAAGCTGTTATAAACAGATAGTTTTTTTCCTCCTCTGTCAAAACAGAGAATGTATTCATCGGAAACACGTAATACAGGATTTCTGTAATTTACCGAATGAACCGAAAACCTGATATTATCGCGACTGTATACTGAAATCGAAGAATCACCAAGAACTGTTATACCGTCTTTAAACGGAGAAAAAACCGGGATATTTCCGGAGGAATAAGTAATAACATCATTGGCGCTTGCTGATGTTTGAGTAAGAGCTGTTTTTGCACTGTAAGCAAAACGCCTCATATTGTCAATTGAAAGATACGATGTGTTCATTAAGAAAAAAAGTGCTACGTATGCAATGATAGTAACGAAAAGAAGTCTTTTCACAAGAAAAAGCTGCTTTAGTTTTTTTTCATTCATATTGAAAATATCAGAACTTATTGTATCTCACCTCACAAAGATAAAGGCCGTCGGGCGGCGCAGTATGACCGGCAAACGAACGGTCTTTGCAATTGATTATGGACGGAACGGAATCTGCCGCAATTTTACCTGACTGTATATCAAGAAGTGTTCCAACCATTATTCTAACCATATTATACAGAAAACCGTCTGCACTGACGGAATAAATAAATTCATTTTCGCCAACAGAATAAAAATCTGTATCGTACACTGTTCTTACAGTATCGGTAATCTTACTTCCCGATGCCATAAACGAACGAAAATCATGCTCCCCGATAAAGCCCTTTGCTGCGTTTTTCAAAAGATCCTCATCTATTTTGTAAGGATAATGAAGCCAAAGACCTTCTTTAAACGGATCGCGGACCGGAGAAGAATATATACGGTATTCATATTTTTTTGAAACAACAGAATATCTTGCATGAAAATC
>CAJGDF010000130.1 GCA_904502105.1 uncultured Clostridia bacterium | reverse complement strand
GATGCAGCATCTGAAATATTTAAGATAATAAGTTTTCCTTCAGCTCTTAAGCTTGATGTTTTTGCAAGAGGTAAAGTTGAACTTGCAGAAATCAAAATAGAAGAAGAAAGTCCTCTTGACGGACAAATACTTTCACAGTTGTATAAAAAATACAATGTAAAAATACTTGTTTGTGTCGTTGAACGTAATGATCAGGTATATATTCCCGGGGGTGATATTGTTCTTCAAAAAGGGGATAAAATATATATAACCGCATCTCATGCAGAATTGTCCCAATTTTTTAAAATGTTGAGAATATACCAACATAAACTTAAAAAGGTTATGATTATTGGGGGCGGACGTATTGGATTCTATCTTTCAGAACAGTTATCTTCAGCCGGAATCGATGTCCGACTTTTGGAACAAGATGAAAAACGATGTTACGAATTAAGTGAATTATTACCGAAGACAACAATTATCTGCGGAGACGGAACAGACCAAACCATACTCAAAGAAGAAGGTCTTGAAGAATCTGATGCTATTGTATCTTTGACCGGAATTGACGAAGAAAACATGGTCATTTCTATGTATGCAAAGAAAAAAGGTATCAAGAAAGTAATAACAAAGATCAACCGACTTTCTTTTGTCGGAATGCTTAATGCTGTTGGACTTGATTCTATTGTTTCGCCAAAACTCATTTCAGTAAACAGAGTTTTAAGCTATATTCGAGCTATGACAAACAGTGAATCTAGTAACCTTAAAACAATGTACAAAATCGTAGACGGAAAAGTTGAAGCTCTTGAATTCGAAATTTCAGAGAATTCGGAAATAGTAAGTATTCCGTTAAAGGATCTCAAAATAAAAAAAGGAATTATTATCGGGTGCATAATCCGACGCAGTCAGATTATATTCCCCGGTGGCAACGATACAATTGAAAAAAATGACAGTGTTATCGTTATCACAAAAAATCAGGGAATAAGAGAAATTAACGACATTATTCAATAAAAATTATGAACTACCGTAATGTTTTATCCATATTGGGAATAGCCTTAAAGGCTGAAGGTGTATTACTTTTATTACCGTTACTCATCAGTATTTGCTGCGGAGAAGACTGTATTCATTCTTTCGTTATCACTGCACTTTTGACCTTATTTTTAGGCTTTATTTTTTCCTTAAAAAGAAACCGTGAAGACAATCTTACAGCCAAAGACGGATTTATAATCTGTGGTTTGTCTTGGTTGATATTAAGTCTTGTCGGTGCTTTACCTTTTTATTTAAGTGGGTACATCCCCTCATATATCGATGCTGTTTTTGAAACAGTTTCCGGTTTTACAACAACAGGTGCTTCAATTTTGACCGATGTTGAAGCATTACCTAAAGGTTTATTATTTTGGAGATCGTTTACCCACTGGATAGGCGGTATGGGTGTGCTTGTGTTTATCCTTGCCATACTCCCCCTATCTCAATCAAGAACGATGCACCTGATGAAAGCAGAGGTCCCCGGTCCTAAAGTCGGTAAACTTGTTTCAAAAGCAAGATTCACAGCACAGATTTTATATGCTATATACGTAGTGATGACATTCATACAGATGGCAATGCTTCTTTTTGGAGGAATGCCTCTTTTTGATGCTGTTGTAACATCATTTGCTACGGCGGGTACAGGTGGTTTTGCAATAACAAATACATCTATAGCAGCATATGACAGCGCTTATATTGATATTGTTATAACAATTTTTATGATACTTTTCGGTATAAACTTCAATTTATACTTTTTCATTGTATTGGGAGACATAAAAAGTGTTATAAAAAACAGAGAATTACATGTATTTTTATGTATTTTTGTTATTTCAACTCTTCTTATTACATTTGATATATCTTCTATATACGATTCATTCGGACAATCACTGAGACATTCTGCATTTCAGGTTTCTACCATAATGTCGACAACAGGTTTTGCAACCGCAGACTACAATTTATGGCCTGAATTTTCAAAAACAATACTTGTTATTTTGATGTTTATCGGTTCTTGCGCAGGTTCTACTGCAGGCGGTATAAAGGTTTCAAGAATTATGATACTTATTAAAAGTGCAATAAGAGAAATAAAGAAACTGATTATGCCCAGAGCCATTATATCAGTAAAAATTGAAGATAAAACTGTTGATAATGATACAATTTCAGGTGCACAATCTTACCTCGTTCTTTATTTTATTATTTTCTCAATATCAACTCTCATTATTTCAATTGACCAATTCGATTTGATTACAAATTTCACTGCAATTACAGCATGTCTGAACAACATCGGCCCCGGACTTGGAGTTGTTGGTCCGACAGGTAATTTTTCCCAATTTTCTGACATATCTAAAATCGTATTAATTTTTGATATGTTAGCCGGAAGACTTGAAATTTTCCCCATACTTATGCTCTTTAATCCATATGCATGGAAGAAATAGTTATATCAAATTCAAAAAATAAGTTTATCAAATAATATTGAAGTGTTATTCTAACAAAATTTCAATTATTTAACCTCTTACAAATTAATTTGTAAGAGGTCTTATTATTTTCTATACATTAAATGTGAAACCACCTGTAGTATATCGTATTATATTTTCTTTTTACTTACTTTGATTTCAAAAAAAAATTGACAATTCGAATTCAATGTGTTATACTATTAAAAAAATAAAGTAAAAGAGGGTTAGCTATGTATTATTTAAAAACAGTTTTATTAGTTTTTATCTCATTCTTTATTCTCGTTTCGTGTTCATCGTCAAATGAGATTGTACCTGAGTACAGTACAGAGCAATCGGAGATATCTTTTAACGGAATGGAGCTCAAGTTCTCAATATTACCGCGCGATGAATATGCTTATGAAATGTATACTTTTTATCCGCAGGATACTTTATTTGCTGACCTTGCAAAGCAAAGAGTTCATGAAGTCGAAGAAAAATATGATGTTAAAATCAATTTTACATTTGAAAAAATCCATGAAAATCTTCTTTTCAGTATTTTGTCCGACGAAGTAATATGTGATATATTTACAAGTAATGACTATGAGCTTTACGATCATATAAAATCAAACCTTTTATATCCTATCGATTCACTTGAATCCGGCATTGTTTATACTGACAGTGACAAATGGGGCAGAAGAGAACAGCTTGTATCGTATGTTTACAAGGATCATCTTTACGGCGTTCTGCCGATGTATTGGCCCGAAACGATGTATAAAAATTGCGACCACTTTTTCTTTGTAAACGAAAGCATGATTGCGAGCATCGGTGAGACTGACCCGCGTGAATATGTTGAAAACGGAGAATGGACAAGAGATAAATATCTCGAGGTTCTCGAAGCATACACCCATATTGCAGATAACGGAAATAAGGTTTATGCGCTTGTAACAGAACCCGGTCATTATTTCAGTATTGCGCTTTTAGCAAGCGGCATTTATTATATCAACGACAACGAAGACGGAACATATTCAAATGCATTTTATGCTCCGGGTGCGGTCGATAAGATCACATGGATACATGATACATTTTGGCAGAACTACGGAGATACCATTACAAACACGGGAAACACCCAACAAACCATTGATATGTTTGTAGACGAAGGTGCAGCAATGGTTCTCACAGCTATGCATTGGGGACTGAATACAATACAGTATGCAGTTGATAATTTCGGATTACTCCCCTTCCCTCTTTCCGATGATCTTCACGGTACGGGTTGGGTAAGTCAGTCTGAAGTATTTTATAACACAATATCTTTCCCTGCAAATATTAAAGAGCCTGAGGTTGCATCAATAATAGTTGACGCTCTTTTTGAGCATCTTGAAGGCTATGAAACAGAAGAAGCACTTTTTGATTATTATAACAATAATGTATTCCATGATCCGAGAGACACAGAGGTTGTTTTCGAAGCTGTTAAAAACTGTTACTATGTGCCATACAGAGATGACGGCTATATGATTCCGAATGCAATGTCTCAAAGCGCAGGATCAAAAACAGTTATGCAAATTCTTGAATCAAACGAATCGAAATTACAAAAGCTGATTGATAACGTAATCATTCCCGATGAAGAATCATGTGATCTTCTTTGGGGAGACAATTGATCCTATTATAAATCTAACAAAGGAAGGGTAAATTTATGGATATCAAGGAAGTAATGGCAACAGCCGTATCAGTCACTCCGTCAGAACGCCAGTTAAGATGGTTTGACACTGAATTTTATGCATTTGTCTGTTTTGGTGTAAACCCATTCACTGATTCCGAATGGGGTACAGGTAAGGAAGACCCGAAGATTTTCAATCCCGAAAAGATTGATTGTGACCAATGGGTTGAAGCAATCAAATCAGCAGGAATGAAAGGAATGGTTCTTACCGTCAAACATCACGACGGTTTCTGTCTTTGGCCGTCTAAATACACAGAGCATTCCGTTAAAAACAGCCCTTGGAAAAACGGTAAAGGCGACGTTGTTGCGGAAGCTGCCGAAGCATGCAGAAAGGGCGGAATAAAATTCGGTTTTTACCTCTCACCTTGGGACAGAAATTCCAAATATTACGGAACCGATGAATATAACGATTATTTCTGCAATCAATTAACCGAGCTTCTTACAAACTATGGTCCCATCTTCCATGTTTGGTTTGACGGTGCGATTGGATCTGACGGTAAAAACAAAAAACAAGTATATGATTATGAAAGATACATTTCACTTATAAGAAAGTATCAGCCCGAAGCTACGATATTCAACGACCATGGTCCCGACGTTCGCTGGTGCGGTAACGAATCCGGAACTGCAAGACCTGCTGAATGGGCGGTCGTACCATCAGAATTATGCTACAGAGCAGAAATTCAGACAGGGCCCATGCCTCTTGCAGGTGATTTGTCTTTGATCGGCAACAGCGACAAAGATCTCGGACGTCTTGAAAATATCCTGTATTCAAAAGGTCTTGTATTCTGCGGATCTGAAATCGATATGTCGATCAGAGACGGTTGGTTCTGGCATAAAAATGAAGAACCCAAATCTCTTGAAAGATTATTTGATACATATATCAACTCTGTTGGCGCAAACTGTGGTTTTATTCTGAATGTTCCCCCGACAACAGATGGTCTTATCGATGAAAGAGACGTTGTAAGACTTAAAGAATTGGGTGACAAAATCAGATCTGAATTTGGAGAAAACAAAGCAGTAAACGCTGAAATCAAGGTCGTTTCAGAATCTGATAACGGACAAAGCGTTATTGATATTGTTTTACCCAAAAAAACAAAGATCAAATATGTTGTTTTCCAGGAAGATCTTACTAAAGGACAGAGAGTTGAAGCGTTCAGACTTTATGCAAAGAACAACTCCGATCAAATGCAGGATTGCTATGTCGGGTCATGTATAGGTCATAAAAAGATTTGTCCGATACATATCTACGCTCAATCGGAAGTTAACACGGACATCATACGTTTATACATAACAGCTTCAAGGGCCAATGCTATTTTCAGAAGCATTCAACTTTATTAATAAAAAACTTAAAGACCTCTTACGTAATATAGCGTAAGAGGTCTTTTG
>CAJGDF010000129.1 GCA_904502105.1 uncultured Clostridia bacterium | reverse complement strand
TCCCCACTGAGTTGAACAGATAAAATTTCTTCTGTTGAAGCAACACACCATGCAATAAACTCAGCACTCCACTCTTCGGGCCCATTATAATCAAAAAGTCCCGTATATTTTGTATTGGCACCCTTATGATAATACCCCTCTTCTTTCACGGCTAAAGACAAAAGAATAGAAAGAATAGTTGCGGAAGAACCGCTTCTTGTTCGCTTATCGACAGGTTCCTCGTTTGGCAAAGGCTCTTCTTGTTCGTCGTCCAGTTTAACATCATCAGGGGCTTCTACCGGCGGCTCTGTATCAACAGGCTCTTCGGGAGGTTTTTCATTCGGTTCTTCGAGTGAAACATCTGTCTGATTATCATTTTCGGGTTGCGGAATTTCGGCAGAGTCAGCCGTCAGTTTCTCATATGCCATAAGAGAAAAAAACAAAAGAGCCCCGATCATCAACGCCCGAAAGGATGATTCCGCCCCGTTAACTGTTATCCTTCGAGGCGGCAACTGAAAGAGAGACGATCAAAATCACCGCAGCCGCAAGAATTATAAGCCCGATTATAGCAAGAAATGGATTGATACCGCTCGTTGACTCAAGAGAACCGGCTCTGCCCGAAGAATCCGCTCCTGTACCTGAAAGATTAGAATGATCGGTTTTATTGTTGTCGGCATTTTTTGTTATATTATCGGTGCTGTCAACAGAACGCCTGTCAGAGATATCCGTATTGTTATTGTTCTTTATATTATCTTTAGAACGCGCCGCTGCATTGGTGAAAGGGATCTCAATGCCCTTTTCGTTAACTCTTTTTGAGGGAACAAATGTCAGATCTTCGCCGTCAGCATAACGCACATATCCGTTTGTAAAATTCTGATAATAATTACCGTCTACCTCATATGCATTGGCTGTAGGATAACCTGTTTTTTCAATGCCTCCAACTGTATTCCAAGAATCGTATATCGGGTATCCGACAGAATAAGCTTTATTGGCATCATCTACATATATCGAAGCGTTTCTGCCGTTTTTATTGGTATACGTTTGAGAATAATAACCGTTTTCGTTTACAACATGCGATGTCGGGTTATATCCATCATCAAACATATCAAAAGCACCCTGAAAGGCGTTTGAAACAGCATCGAGAGCTCCCCGTCCCGCATCAGCAATTGCATCACCCATTTGACCTACCCTGTATTCCGCAGCGCCGAGACCTGTGTTTGTTGAGCTCTGAGCATTCGGAACGACAACAGCATTCATCGGCAATGCTCCGAGAACAAAAACAAGGGTTATACAAACAATTATGCATCGGCTGAATATTTTGTGTTTTTTGTTCATCGTATTTCTCCTTTATTTTTTTGACAATCAATTTCACAGATTGACAACAGTATTTTTTTCAAACAAAGAAGAATAATCCGTGTATATTTTTGGCGAAATGCGATAAAATAAAACTACGATGAACGAAAAAGAAATTAAAGAAAGCGGTTCTGTAACAACATCAGGAATACACTGTCTGACTGTTATCGGACAAATCGAGGGACATTACATTTTACCCTCACAAAATAAAACAACTAAATACGAACATGTCATTCCCGCTCTTGTTGCAATAGAAAAAAGCGATCAGATAAAAGGACTTTTGGTTATTCTTAACACAGTCGGAGGTGATGTTGAAGCAGGTCTTGCAATAGCGGAAATGATAAACAGCATGAAAAAACCTTCTGTATCGCTCGTTTTAGGCGGCGGACATTCGATCGGTGTACCGCTTGCGGTAAGCGCAAAATACTCATTTATTGCACCGTCCGCAACAATGACGCTTCACCCCGTAAGAATGAACGGGCTTATTGTGGGCGTTCCTCAAACATATTCTTATTTTGACAAAATGCAAGAAAGAATATCCCGATTTATAACTGAAAATTCGAATATTTTGCCCGAACGGCTGCGAGAACTTATGACTTCAACAGGAGAACTGATGTCCGATGTCGGGACAATGCTCGGCGGCGAGGAAGCTGTTAAAGAAGGCCTGATAGACGAAGTGGGAGGATTGAAGCATGCACTTGACAAATTGGAGGAGCTGACAAAATGATCATTCATTCCGTAACACCGCAGGAATACATCCTGCCGTCAAAAAACAAAAAACGAATTCTTTTTACAAACTCTAAACACAAGCAAACACACGCAAACGAATTCATACGAACAAAAAACGGCATACCGTCTATTTACCGAAGACGCGACGAAGAAGAGGACGATGTCCTTTTTTCCACAGATCCAACTGAATATCTTTAAACAAAACAACTCCCCAAAAGAAAAGCCTTTTGGGGAGTAAATGTTTTTCAATAGATTGTTAAATAAAAAGATTATTCAGCTTCTGCTTCTTTATTGTGGATAGCTCTGATAGCATCTTTAATAGCAGCGAGAACGGCGGGATCTTTTTCGATCTCCATACGTTTAATAAGCTGGAAAAGAGCGCGGGTATTTTTCATAAGGCCGAGAGATTCAGCAGCGGTCTTACGGAAAGCGGGATCAGCAGCATCGCAAACAACCTGAGCAATGGGGTCAACATATTTGTCAACACGAAGCTCGCCGATAATGCGCATAGTGGTGAAAATAACTTCTTTATCTTTATTGAGAAGGCTCTTGTCTACAAGACCGAATCTGCCCTTAACAATAGACTTGATAAGTTTTGCTTCGAAATCGGTACGACCTTCGAGCATTTTTTTGAGTTTTTCAGCTTTAAGCTCTTTATCGGATTTCTGTTTGGGAGCTTTTTCAACTTTTTTTGTATCTTTATCGTTAGTTACTGTATCAGTGGTTTTTACCGCATCTTTATTCTCTGCCATAATAATTCATCCTTTAAGTAATCTATATATTATATTATATAACTTATCCCGCTGTTTGTCAAGAGTTTTATTCGCATTGTTTCGATTTTGTCGAAAATGACCAAAAGTATCACAATATATAATTGGAGAATATAATAGCGTAGTAAGAAAAAGAAAGGAAAAGCGAAATGAAAACGATGAAAACTCTTTTTCCGGGTCAAAAAGGGCGAATTTTTGAGATATCGGAGCAATGTCTGATAAAAATGAGATTATCAGATCTTGGTTTTACACCCGAAGAAACAGTATTTTGTTTAACACAAAGTCCGCTCGGTGATCCAAAGGCATATTTTGTTAAAGGTGCAGTTTACGCCGTCAGAAACAATGATGCGGACAAAATATTATTATACGACAATGACTGAAATGAACGACATAAAAACAGTAGCATTTGCGGGAAACCCGAATGTAGGTAAAAGCACCGTATTCAATGCTATAACGGGACTCAATCAACACACGGGGAATTGGACAGGTAAGACCGTGGAGACTGCTGTCGGTCAATACAACGACGGAAAAACAGCATTTTCGTGCATTGATCTGCCGGGCAGTTATTCACTTATCCCCTGTTCTGCCGAAGAAGAGGTAACAAGAGATTACATAAATTCAGGCAAAGCGGATATTGTTGTGTGCGTATGCGATGCAACGTGCTTCGAACGGAATTTAACACTTGTTCTGCAGATTTTGAAAATCACAGCGAATATTATTATATGCATCAATTTCAACGAAGAAGCCGAAAAGTTAGGTATAAAAATAGATGAAGAAAAACTTTCGAGGCTGCTTGATGTTAAAACAGTAAAAATAAATGCAAGAAAAAAGTCGGACATCACACTGCTTATTGAGGCAATACGCACCTTCCGAAAAAAATCAGAGGTAAGCTGCGCAGAAATAACGGATATTAATGCCAAAGCAAAGCAAATTGCAGAAGAATGCGTATACGGAGAAATTTCTCCGCGTTCAAGAGACAGAAGGATCGACTCAATATTAACGGGCAAATATACCGCAATACCGTTAATGACTGTTTTCCTTGCACTTATATTCTGGTTAACGCTTGTGGGCTCAAATTATCCCTCAGAATTGCTTTCAAGGGCTTTTGGGATAATACAATCATCGATAGCCCAATGGCTTTTAAACAGCCCAATAAACGACACCATATGCGGTCTTATTATTTCGGGCATATTCGGAACAACCGCAACAGTTATATCGGTTATGCTTCCGCCTATGGCAATATTTTTCCCGTTATTTACGTTGCTTGAAGATATCGGTTATTTACCGAGAATAGCGTTCAACCTCGATAAATGTTTTCATAAATGCGGTTCATGCGGAAAACAGGCATTGACTGTATGCATGGGATTCGGATGCAATGCGGCGGCAGTTATCGGATGCAGAATAATCGATTCACCGAGAGAACGATTGATTGCTGTAATAACAAACAGTTTTGTTCCATGCAACGGAAGATTTCCAACACTTATAGCAATAATCACGATGTTTTTTATTTCGGACGGAACCGTATTTTCATCTATGTTTTCGGCCCTGATATTAACGGTAATAGTTTTATTCGGCATCATTATATCTTTTGCAGTATCAAAATTACTGTCAAAAACACTGCTGAAGGGTAAAAGCTCGTCGTTTGTTCTCGAAATGCCGCCGTTCCGAAAACCGCAGATGAAAAATATAATCGTCAGATCGCTGTTGGACAGAACTTTAAAAGTTTTGATCAGAGCAATCGCTGTTGCGGCACCCACCGGAGCTATCATTTGGTTGACAGCAAACACTGAAATAAACGGGCAGACAATAATATCCTACATATGCAGATTTTTCGATCCTATTGGTTATTTTTTAGGACTTGACGGAACGGTTTTAACATCATTTTTGCTTGGACTCCCCGCTAATGAGATCGTAATGCCTATAACATCAATGATCTATTCCGCTTCCGATACGATAGTGGATATAGGGGATCTTTCTGTGTTAAAACAATTACTGGTTCAAAACGGATGGGACCCTGTAATGGCTATATGCTTTACGCTATTCTCATTATTACATTGGCCATGTGCCACAACCATTGCAACAATAAAAAAAGAAGCGGGATTTAAATGGGCGGTATTATCTGTTATAATACCGACTGTTATAGGCTTCGCAGTATGTTCAGCAGTATCATTGACAGCAAAAATATTCTCAATGTAAAGCTATATACATTTACAAAAAAGAAGACAGATAATACAATCTGTCTTCTTCTGAATTATTCACCTTTGTATTTTGCGCGTCTGTTAGGACAAGTAAGTCTTGGACAAAGCTCGCAGTTTTCGTATTCAACATCGGAAAGGAAATAAACACCGGAGGAACTCTTTGTCGGGTGCATCAAGAAGCTTTCGGCAAGAGTAACACCTATTTTTTCCTTAACCTCATCTTCGCCGCCAAGCATTTCAAAAAGCTTTTTCTGTTCGCTTATCGGCCACTGTTCAAGAGAACCGGGATTGAGCGCTGCAAGATGTCCGTCGTCGGGGAAAACATCCTGTTTGATCTTCTCTCTGAAAGGCTTACCCTGATGATAAAGATATGCAAGCTTTATCGCATCGGCAATAAATCCTTCAAGAGGATCGGATTCTTTTTTTGATGCCCACTCTTCAAGTTCGACACCGCAGGTATTGATATAAACGGCAACTTTATCTGAACCGCTGAGCATTTTACGGACATA
>CAJGDF010000128.1 GCA_904502105.1 uncultured Clostridia bacterium | reverse complement strand
TAATTAAAAGCTACTTGGGAACAAAAGAGTTCTACAAAAAAATTGTTAAAATAGCAATACCCATCTCCCTTCAGCAGCTGATAACTGTCGGTATAAATCTTATGGATACCGTCATGCTCAGCAGTATGGGCGATGCTCAGTTGTCGGCTTCATCTCTTGCTACGCAGTTTATAAATATCTTTCAGATATGCTGTATGGGTATCGGTATGGGTGCTTCTGTTTTAACATCCCGTTTCTGGGGCATGAAGGAGCCGCATAGCTTGAAGCAGGCAATAACGATAATGCTTCGTATTTTAGTTGTTTTTGCTTCTGTTTTTACTCTTGCAACGCTGTTCTTCCCCGGATTGATAATGAAAATCTATTCAAAGGAAGCGGATATTATTGAATACGGTATTGTTTATCTTCGCTGGATGATACCGACTTATTTCTGTATGGGTTTATCTCTTACCTGCACGATAGTATTGCGAACCGTGGGACAGGTACGACTGCCGCTTATCTGCTCGATCTGTGCATTCTTTGTTAATGTGTTTTCAAACTGGGTGTTTATTTTCGGTAAACTCGGAGCACCCCGAATGGAAATTGCGGGTGCGGCTCTCGGAACACTTATCGCACGTGTTTTTGAACTCGCTGTCATCTGCGGATATTTCTTCTTTATCGATAAGCGCATATCTTACCGACTCAAGGATATTTTTATGAAATGCGGCGGACTTGTTAAAGAATATCTTCGTATAAGCATACCTGTTTTGATTTCGGACAGTCTTCTCGCGCTCGGTAATAATTCTGTTGCAATGATAATGGGCAGGATCGGTAAAACATTTGTTGCCGCAAATTCAGTAACAATGGTCGTTCAGCAGCTAAGCTCTGTTCTTACGCAGGGTGTTTCAAATGCAAGCGGTATTATAACAGGCCATACAATGGGGCAGGGGGAGTATGAAACGGCACAGCGCCAAGGCTATACTTTTTTGGCTCTCGGCGGTATTATCGGATGTGTTGCCGCAGGTATTATAATGCTCGTAAGAGAACCAATCATCGCATATTATCAGGTAACACCTGAAGCAAAGCTTATAGCCCGTGAGTTGATGAACTCCATAAGCTTCATTATGATATTCCAGTCTATGAATTCTATTTTAACAAAAGGGGTTCTGCGTGCAGGCGGCGATACGAAATTTTTGATGCTCGGGGATATCCTCTTTCTCTGGGTCGCATCGATCCCTCTCGGCTATCTTGCAGGACTTGTGTTTAACTGGTCTCCGTTCTGGGTTTATACAATGTTGAAAATAGATCAGATCATAAAATGTGTTTGGTGCTTCTTCCGTTTGAAAAGTAAAAAATGGATAAAAAAGATAAAGACAGCAGAAAAGTGTGTGTGACAATTTATTGAAACCTATTGAAACCTATTGACACGTATTGATGTAATATGTTAAAATAAAAAAAATAAATGAAAGAGAGCTTATCTATGAAAAGAATAATCTCCATGATCCTGTCGTTTATTTTTCTTTCAAGCCTCGTTTTTACCGTATCGTGTGCTGAGGAAGAAGAAGTTTTCGATATGGATTTTAGATCCGAGTATAAAGTAACACTTGAAGGTCTTACCTTCAAATGGGGTACCGGCTGGCTTACTCAGTTTTATCCCAATGAAGGTTTCAGCCTTGTTGGCGATAATATGAGAGCTCATTACCGTAAGATCGAAGAAGATCTTGGTTGTAAAATTGAGATTCTTGCTTGGGAAGACGGTGGACGCCGAATTCTTCAGGACGTTGCCGCAGGTATGAAAACAATCGACCTTTGCGACAGTCATGCTACAAACGCCGGTATCGAGCTTTATAAAGCAGGTGTTCTCGCCGCTCTTGAAGATATCCCCAACATTAACGGTTATGATGAAAAGTACGGTCCGATGCGTTTCCGTCAGTACGGTATTTTTGACGGTAAACTTTACGGCCTTTATCAGTATCTTTGGGACTTCCCGCCTGAATTTGCAGGTCTTATGACTTTCAACGTAGACCTCCTTTCTTCTTTAGGTCTTCCTCTTCCGTATGAATATGTTGAAAACGGAACATGGACTTGGGCAAATTACAAGGATTACCTGATATCTATTGACAGTGCCGCGCAGAATGCGGGATACGATAAATCTTTCGTTCCTCATACAGCGCAGGGTCATGCACGCGATGTTTTCAGCTGGATGTTTATGAACGGCTGCGAGGTCGTTGAAAAGGATGCAGGCGGAAATTACGTGTTTGGTCTTGATACCCCTGCCGGAATTGCTGCACTTGACTATCTTAACGATCTTGCTAAATTAGATCTTTATCTTGAGAACGGCACAGATGCTTTTATTAAAGATCAGAATGCTGCAATCATGACATCTGAATCTTATTTTGCTACTCATTTTAACGAAGGTAATGAAACAGGTTATCTTCCCGGTCAGCCTTGGATATACGGTGTTGTAAACTATCCCTACGGTCCTGATGGCGATGAAAACTGCGTTTCCGGTTTTGTACATAAGGGCAGACGTTTGAACTGGGTAAATGCTTACAGTGGAAATGAACTTTCCGATATCGGTATTTTCCTTGACCGTTTGTTTGAACCCATCGATGAAGAAGGCGGCTGGAAATCTTCTTTGAGCTATTCCGTATTCCATGATGAACGAGATTATGATGCTTATCTCAAGATTCTTGAAAATGTAAATTATAATCACGACCTTTCTATGGGTGTTGATACTTACAGTAAGCTCGAAGAAGCATTTGTAAGAGCTGCAACCGGCAGAAGAACAGGTGCTGAAGCTTTTGATGCTATCAGAAGTGTTGCAAAAGAAGCTATGAACAACGTTACCTGGGTTTATGAAGATCTCGTAGATTAATAATTACCAAAAATATCTCTCCTTGTGAGAGATATTTTTTTGTGCATATATATAATTTAAATATATATTTATTGACAAATAAAAAAAATTATGTTAAAATATACAAAACCATAGAAGGTAGGTATTGTTATGAAGAGAATTTTATCATTAGTTTTATCGTTTGTTATGATTTTCTTTCTTGTATTCACTGTATCATGCAGTACGCAGGAAGAAGAAGTTTTTGATATGGCTTTTGATGTTGAACTTGAGGTCGATCTGACCGGGCTTCATTTTGTCTGGGGAAGTTACTGGGATCAGGAAATCTGTCCTTCAAGGGATTTCAGTATCGTTGGCGATAAGATACATAAACGCTTCGACGATCTTCAGGCAAAGTACGGTTGCACTATGGAGGTTATTCCTTGGGAGGACGGAAGTTCAAGGACTCTTCAGGAACTTGCAGCCGGTATGAATACAATAGATTTTCTTGACAGCCATGCAAGTGCGGGCGGTATTCAGCTCTACAGAGCAAATCTTCTCGTTGCACTTGAGGATATTCCCAATATAAATTTATCAGATTCAAAATTCGGTGTACCGCGTTTTATTCAATACGGTATATTTGACGGTAAACAGTACGGATTTTATCATTATGCATGGGAATTTCCGCCGGAATATCACGGTGTTATGATGTTTAACACAGAGCTTCTTCACGGCTTGGGTATAACAACTCCCCATGAATATAAAGAAAGCAATGAATGGAACTGGGCAAATTTCAAAGAATATCTTTTGTCCATTCAGGAGGCTGCGGCGAACGCGGGTTATGCCTCTGATTTTGTTCCTTACATCTCAGGTAACTCATATTCTGCGGATGCAATCGGTTTTATGTTTGCAAACGGCTTGCAGATGATCGAAAATAACGGTAATGGCAATTATTCTTTTGGCTTTGACTGCAATGAAGGTTATGCTGCTGTTGAATTTTTAAATGATCTTTACAATAACGGACTTTACGTTCAGAAGGGTGCCGAAGTTTTTGTTAAAAATCAGATGGCGGCTATGATGTCTCATGAAACATATTGGGCAACTCATTTTTACGAGAAGTCTTCTTCCCAGAACTATCTTCCCGCTCAGGATTATGAATACGGCCTTGTAGGCTTCCCTTACGGTCCTAACGGTAATGAACACAGCGTTTCGGGTTATGTTCATCATGGCAGACGCCTTAACTGGGTTCTTAACGGCAGCGGCAAAGAATTGTCTGAAATAGGCCTTGTTATGGATTATGTTTTCTCTCCGCTCGATGATTCCGAGGGCTGGTACGGATATTTCCGAGATCAGATCTTCTACACACCGGAAGACCATGAAAACTATGTTTATATGCTCGAAAATGTAAACTTTAACTATGGTAGTTTGTATCTTGAAAAAGGTTACGATACATGGAATTCAGGTATTACATCTGCAGTTGTTGGTAAAAAATCTGTCTCCGAAGCATTCTCGTCCGCAAAATCTGCAATCGATGATGCTATTAGGAAAAACGTCACTTGGACATTTGAAGACCTTGGTATAGGTGAATAATATAAAATATCTCCCTTCAAAGGGAGATATTTTATGTTATTTAGTTAAATAATTGTTGACAAATATTCTTTTATGTGTTAATATATACAAAAGGTTTAAAGGTGGTTTTATTATGAAAAAATTTATTTCATGGGCTTTATCTTTATTGATGATTTCTTCCGTGGCTTTTACAGTATCCTGCGGCGCCCAGGAAGAAGAAGTATTTGATGTGGAATACAATGCTGATTATGAAGTCGATCTGACCGGTCAAGTTTATAAATGGGGCAGTTCATGGAATGAACAGCTTATTTCCTCTGTTGATTTCAGCATTGCCGGCGATATGACACATAAGCGTCTTAACGATCTTAAAGAAAAGTACGGATGTACTTTTGAAATTGTTCCGTGGGAAGATGGCGGCGGTCGAATTTTGCAGGAAGTTGCCGCAGGTTACAATACAATAGATTTTCTTGACAGCCATGCGGCAAACGGTGGTACACAGCTTTACAAAGCCAATTTGTTATATGCGCTTGATGAAATTCCGAATATTGATATGTCCGATAACAAATACGGATCTGCACGTTTCTTGCAGTACGGTATTTTTGACGGACGAAATTACGGATTTTATCAGTTCGCTTGGGAATTTCCGCCGGAGTATCAAGGTGTAATTCATTTTAACTCTGAAATGCTTTCGTCTCTCGGTATAAGCCTTCCTCATGAACTCAGAGAAAACGGAATGTGGAATTGGGAAAATTACAAGGATTATCTCTTGTCTATTCAATCTGCTGCTGCAAATGCAGGTTATGATGATAAATTCGTACCTCATATCTGTGGATCATCGTATGCTGATGATGCTATCGGATATATGTTTGCAAACGGTTTAACTATGATTGAAGGTAGTGACGGCAACTATACATTCGGTTTTGATAACAGCAATGGTATAGCTGCTATTGAATTTATGTCTGATCTTTTTGCCGAGGGTCTTTATGAACAGAAAGGTCATGCTGAATTTGTTAAAAACAAAATGTCTGCTTTAATGTCGCAAGAATCCTTTTTTTCAACTCATTATAATGAAAAAGCTTCTTCAAACGATTATCTTCCCGCTCAGGACTATGCTTACGGTATGATAAGATTCCCGCACGGTCCCAATGGTGATGAAAACAGCGTCTCAAGCTACGTTCATCATGGCAG
>CAJGDF010000127.1 GCA_904502105.1 uncultured Clostridia bacterium | reverse complement strand
ATATCGATACGGGTGCTCTTTATCGTTCGGTGGCCTATGAAGTTGTTACCAAAGGCTTGTCACCAAATGATCTGGAGAAAATTAAGGATATTCTTTCAGATACAGATATTTCTTTTCAGCATATCAATGGAACACAGCGTGTTTTCGTTAACGGAGAAGATGTAAGCGACAGGATTCGTACAAACGAGATTTCATCCGCTGCATCAACCGTATCTGCTTTTCCTGAAGTTCGTTCGTATCTTCTTGATCTTCAAAGAAATATCGCAAAGGCCGAAAATATTGTAATGGACGGTCGAGATATCGGAACTGTTGTTTTGCCTGATGCTGATGTCAAGATATTTTTAACCGCATCTGCCGAAGATCGTGCTACACGTCGTTTTGAAGAACAAAAAGACAGTGAAAACGCTGTTTCTTATAACGATATTCTTCAGGCTATGATCATCAGAGATAAAAATGACTCAGAGCGAGATGTTGCTCCTATGAAACCTGCCGATGATGCTGTTTTACTTGATAACAGTGGCTTTACTCCGGAACAAACACTCGAAACTGTATTAGAGATAATTGGAAGAAAGATTAATGTATAAATTTGTAAGATTTATTTTTACGATTTACTGTTATGTGTTTAACAGATTTCGTGTTTACGGTAGGGAAAACGAGCCTAAAGAGGGTCCTGTTATAGTTTACTGCAATCATCAGTCGATGTTTGATGTTTTTCCTTTAAATTTAGCTATTAAACGACCTATAAACTTCATGGCTAAAGCTTCGTTGTTTAATGTTCCGGTTGTTAACTGGTTTGTAAAAAAATACGGAGCATTCCCCGTTGACAGAGAAAAAGCAGATCTCTCCGCTATAAAGAATTCTCTTAAAACACTTAAAAGTGAACGTATTTTAGGTATATTCCCCGAAGGTACACGTGTAAAAAACGGTTTAACAAAAGAGGGTAAGGCTCCTGAAATCAAACCCGGTTTTGTAATGATCGCACAAAAATCAAAAGCAACAATGCTTCCTGTCAGAATATACTATAAACGTCTTTTCTTTATATTTAACGATATCCGTGTCTATATCGGAAAACCTTTTCTTATCGAAGAAGAGTTTAACGGACCTGTTTCATCTGAAGATTTTTCAAAAGCAGGGACTATATTGATGGATAAAATCTATCAGCTCGGTAACGAAACCAAATGAAGATATTTAAAACTAATACAACAGGATTTTGCTTTGGTGTAAAAAGAGCTGTTGACGGTATGGTCCAATTATTGGAAAACAATCGTTCAACTGTTTATTCTCTCGGTGAACTTATTCATAATGAAGAAATGACAAATAAGCTTTCCGCTATGGGTGCTGTGATAGTTGAGTCTCCCGAAGAAATCCCTGATGGTTCTGTTGCAACAATTAGGGCACACGGTGTACCTAAGGCAACCGAAGATCGTTTAAAGTCAAAAAATATCCGTTATTTTGACTTTACGTGTCCCAAAGTAAAAAAAATTCATAAAATTGCCGCAAACGCTGAAAACATTATCATTATCGGAAATTCTGAGCATCCTGAGGTTGTCGGAATAGCCGGAAATGCGAAAAAATCATTTTTTGTTGCAAATGATATTGACGAATTGAAAAAAATATTGCATAATATATATGTTGATACAGAACAATATGATCTTGTCGCTCAAACGACCTATAATACATCCGAATGGAAAAAGATCACCGAATATGTTTCAAATTTAACAAACATAACTGTACACAACACGATCTGTAATTCTACAGAAACAAGACAACGTGAGGTTGAAGAACTTTCAAAGAAAGTGGATTTGTTTATAATAATCGGATCACCTCACAGTTCAAACACAAGAAAGCTCTATGAAATCGCATCTGAAAATTGTGAAACGATTTTTTACGAGCAATTAGACAAGTTACCCAATGGCATTCGTAAATATGAAAAAATAGGACTGTCTTCTGGTGCATCGTGCCCGGAAAGTGCAGTCGAGGAGGTTTTTAATAACATGATTAATGAAAAAGACAACAAAAATTTGGTAGCAGAAGAGGATATCGATTTTCTTGAAGCTATCGAAGCTTCGATCAGGACGATCCGTAACGGTCAGCTCGTTAAAGGTATCGTATCCGCTATCAACGGTACTGAAGTCCAGGTCGATCTCGGTCTGAAGTATGCCGGCTTTATTCCCGCAGCGGAATTCGAAAACGATGAAAATCCGCTTAAAATCGGTGACGAGATCGAGGCTTTTGTTGTCAAGGTAAACGATGCGGACGGAACAACTCTTCTGTCTAAACGTAGCCTTGATATCGCTCAGGGAATGGAAAAAATTATCAAGGCGAACGAAGAGGGTGCAGTTGTTAAGGGCAAAGTCATCGAAGCCGTTAAAGGCGGTGTCGTTGTTATGGTCAACAAGATCAGAGTATTTGTTCCCGCATCTCAGGCTTCTATCAGACGCGAAGAGAATTTCGATGCTCTCGTTGGTACTGATGTAAATCTTCGTATTATCGAAGTTGATAATGACAAATCCGGCAAACGTAAGAGAATAATTGGTTCTATCAAGAGTGTTCTCAGAGAAGAAAAACAGAAAGCAAGCGACGCTCTCTGGCAGTCTATTGCAGTTGGTAACGAATACAACGGTACTGTTAAATCTGTTACTGATTTCGGTGCATTTGTAGACATCGGTGGCAATGACGGTCTCGTTCATGTAACCGATATGTCTTGGGAAAGAGTTACCAAACCTTCTGATATTCTCAAGGTTGGCGACACTGTAAAGGTTACCGTTAAGAGCCTTAATGCTGAAACCAAGAAGATCTCTCTTACAATGAAGAAAGATGACGAAAACCCCTGGAAGATCCTTACTGAAACATATAACGTTGGTGACGTTATCGATGCAACCGTTCTTAAGATTATGACTTACGGTGCTTTCGTTTCTGTTATTAAGGGTATCGATGGTCTCGTTCACATTTCTCAGATCGCTCCCCGTCGTATCAATAAGGTTTCTGATGTTCTTGAAGTTGGCCAGCAGGTTAAAGCTCAGATCACTGAAATCGATGTTGAAGCTAAACGTGTAAGCCTTTCCATCCGTGCGGTAGAAGAAGGCACAACCGAAGCTGCTTCCGAAGAAACTGACGCTGAATAATTTTATTTAGATCTTACATACGAGTCAGATGGTCTTTATTGGCTGTCTGACTCGTTGTGAAAAAACTTACTATTTATCTTAATACGGAGTTATAAAAATGAGTACACAATCATACAAGATCAGTCTTGCTGATATAATGAATGATACTGCTGCTACCGCAGTTTATTTGCCTAATGGGGAAAACAGTGATCCGTCTCAGATATTTATTTCTACATCCCAGGTTAACAGACCGGGACTTCAGTTAGCCGGATTTTACGAATATTTTGATCCTACAAGAATACAGATTATAGGTAGAGAAGAAACTTCTTATTTAAAGGCTTTTTCTTCGGAAGAACGTTCCGCTAAAATTGAAAAGCTTTTTTCTCAGGGAATTCCTGTTGTTTTTGTAACTCACGTAGAAGAAACATGCCATGAAATTATAGAACAGGCTAAGAAATATAATATTCCCGTTCTTTCTTCAGAGGATTCAACATCCAATGTCCTCTATAACCTTATCAGTTCATTAAACGTACATCTTGCTCCCAGAATCACAACACACGGTGTACTTGTTGAAGTATACGGTGAAGGTATATTGATGATCGGTGATAGCGGTGTAGGTAAAAGTGAAACCGCGATGGAGCTTCTTAAACGTGGTCACCGTCTTGTTGCCGATGATGCTGTTGAAATTAAACGTGTGTCAAACAAAACACTTGTCGGTTCTGCACCTGAAATGATACGCCATCTCATTGAACTTCGCGGTATCGGTATCGTTGACGTCCGCCGTATTTTCGGTATGGGTGCAGTAAAAGAAACCGAAAAAATTGACCTTATCATTCAACTTGAACCATGGCAGGCAGATAAGCAATATGAACGTCTCGGTCTTGATGATAATTACTATGAACTGCTTGGTTTGAAGAAACCTACTGTTACAATTCCTATCAAACCCGGTAGAAACCTTGCTATTATTATTGAAGTTGCAGCAATGAACAACCGTCAAAGACGTCTCGGATACAATGCTGCTGCAGAATTAAACAAACGTCTTCTTGATAGTATGAATAATATGATGTAACAATAATCGACGTGCTTTCGTCGGGAAACGGAGTTAACATGTTGGATATATCAGCTTTTTGCGATAAAAATTCTATTTTTTATCAGCAGGATGTCAGTTTGAAAAAACTTTCATCGTTTAAAATTGGGGGAATTGCACCCTATATTATATCTCCGAATTCCGCTACACAGGTTTCAGAGATAATAAATTATGTCAACGAAAAAAATATAAAATATAAAGTTATAGGTAACTGCTCCAATATTTTATTCCCTGATGAAACCATCGATTGTTTATTGATCAAAACCGATAAATTAAATTCTTTAACTATAAAAAATAATAATATAATTTGCGGTGCAGGACTTATTCTTGCTAAGGTCGCATCAACTGCATTGAAATCTGAACTGAGTGGTATGGAATGTCTGTTCGGTATACCCGGAACAATTGGCGGTGCAATTAAAATGAACGCTGGGGCTTACGGCTCCGAAATGTCTCATATTGCAGTTGAAACAGAATACGTTACAGCAGACGGTATAATAAAAACAGTGTCAGGTAACGATCATAATTTTTCTTACAGACACTCATGTTTTTCGGATACAGATATAATTGTACAAACTGTATTAAAATTGTCTGATGGAAACTATTCGGATATTAAAAATAAAATGGACGAATACACAAGTAAAAGAGTTTCATCCCAACCTCTTGACATGCCGAGTGCAGGCAGTGTGTTCAAACGCCCCGAAGGTTTTTTTGCCGGTAAACTTATCGAGGACAGCGGTCTTAAGGGTTTTTCAGTCGGTGGTGCTCAGGTAAGCGAAAAGCATGCCGGTTTTATAGTAAACAAGGGAAATGCATCTTCCGAAGATGTTAAAGAACTTATTCGCATTATTCAGTCAACTGTTGCTGAAAAATTCGGAGTAATGCTTGAAACGGAGATTAAATTTTTCTGATGTCATACACAACTTCTGTTAAAGATATTTTATGTCATAAAAACACGGATTTATGCTGTAAAAAAGCAGAACTTTATGGTTTTTTGTTGTTTTCCGGAACATTCAGCAGAGAAAAAATATTATTCCGTTCAGAAAACATCTTTATAATTAAACGTTATGAGGATATATTTCATACGTTGGATTTTTATGATTATGACAAATATGAACGTAAAAATAAAACCGTAAGTTATTTTGTTGAGATTAACGAACAACACACGGATGATCTGATAAAAAAAATAGGGGATGTAATCGTCGGACCGCCTGTTCGTCTGGACTATTCCGCATTTGATAACGATTGCTGCGCTGCTGCCTTTTTACGCGGTGTTTTCATCGGTGGAGGATTTATTTGCTCTCCGGATAAATCTTATCATCTTGAAATCCGTACTGGACACCAGATGCTTGCAGATGACCTTATTCGCTTTGCTGTTGAATATGATATTCATCTTAAAAGT
>CAJGDF010000126.1 GCA_904502105.1 uncultured Clostridia bacterium | reverse complement strand
AGAACCGGTCTCGACCTCGATAAACTCAACGAAGCAAGAAAATATTTCATGCCTCTTCGTGAAAAATATCTCGCTTCCGGTCTTCTCAATACCAAAGTTCTCGCAGTTGACGTTAACACTCTTCTCTATCAGGTTCCCGGCGGAATGCTCTCCAACCTCGTTTCCCAGCTCAAACAGGCAGGTAAAGAGGATAAATACGAAGAAGTTCTTCGTGAAGTTCCCCGCGTAAGAGAAGATGCAGGCTTCCCGCCGCTCGTAACTCCCTCTTCTCAGATCGTTGGTACTCAGGCTGTTTTCAACGTACTTTTCGGCAGATATAAGAACGTTTCCAAAGAGTTCAAAGCTCTCGTTCGCGGTGAATACGGTAAAACTCCCGTTCCCATCAAGCCCGAATTCGTAAAGCAGATCATCGGTGACGAACAGCAGATCACCTGCCGTCCCGCTGACCTTATCAAGCCCGAGCTTGACAGCCTCCGTGAAGAAATGAGAGAATTCTACGAACAGGAAGAAGACGTACTCAGCTACGCACTCTTCGATCAGGTTGCAACCAAATTCTTCAAAGCTCGTCAGAGCGAAAAATACGGTGTTGACAATTCTCACTCCGATAAAAAAGATATGGTTCATCCCGTATAATTAAATGATAATCAAACGACCCATGAAGTTAATTCTTCATGGGTCGTTTTTTGTCTGAATTTATTCTTTATAATTGAAATTGCCAGTAAAATCGATTGTTTGTCCGTTGATCTGAACAGTTCCCTGTTTACCGTCTTTACCTACGATTTCGCAATCAATGACTTTGCCGTCTTTCCATTTAGCGGAAACCTTAAAGCCACCGCGTGCGATAAATCCGTTAAATTCGCCCTCTTTCCACGCATCGGGAAGAGCGGGGAGGAGATCTATATATCCGTCATGGCTCTGCATAAGCATTTCTATAATACCTGCCGTACCACCGAAGTTACCGTCGATCTGGAACGGGGGATGGTTGTCAAACATATTGGGAAGAGTACTCTTCTTTAACAGTGCAACGATATTTTCGTATGCCGCATTGCCGTCAGCAAGACGTGCAAAGAAGTTTATGATCCACGCTCTGCTCCAACCTGTATGTCCACCGCCGTTTTCAAGACGTCTTTCGATTGTTTTTCTTGCAGCAGCAAAAAGTTCGGGGGTTGATTTGGTTATCTGATTTGCAGGGTGTAAACCGTAAAGATGAGAAATGTGTCTGTGACCGGGTTCCCATTCGTCAAAGTCCTCAGACCATTCCATGATCTGTCCGTGTTTACCTATTCTGATAGGAGGCAGCTGCGCGACCTTCTCTTTGAGTTTGTCTGCAAAATCTTTGTCAATGTCAAGAATGTTGCACGCATCAATGTTGAACTCGAAAAGTTCTCTTACAATGCTTATGTCCATTGTCGGGCCTGCACACATACTTGCTCTGCTTCCGTCTGTGGGGCTCTTGAAGCTGTTTTCGGGAGAACCGGAGGGAACAGTTACAAGATATCCGTTTCTCGGGTCTTTAACAAGATATTCACAGAAAAATTCGGATGAACCCTTGATAATCGGATAGAATTCTTTTAATATTTCAACATCTTCGCTATGTAACCAACGTTCTTTAACATGACGTAAACACCATGCACCTGCCGTTGCAAATGCGCCGAATACGGGGTGCGCACCGAGGGAAGTGTAGCCCCACGGAGTTGTGGTGTAATGTGCTACCCAGCCGGGACAGTTATATGCATTCTTCGCTGTGGCTTGTCCTTTTTCGGCAATCATTTTAATAAGATCAAAGAACGGTTCGATAAGTTCGGGGCAGTTTACGGCTTCGGCAAACCAGTAATTCATCTGAATATTTATATTGATGTGATAGTCACAGCCCCAAGGAGCATTATAGTCTTTATTCCACAAGCCTTGGAGATTTGCCGGCAATTTACCTCTTGATGAGCCTAAAAGCAAATATCTGCCGAAGTTAAAGTAAAGCTCGACAAGTCCGATATCGTTTTCGGGGTTTGCTATACGTTCATTTGTGGGAATATCTGCTTTTGAACCGGATTCGGGGAATACAATGCTTGCTCTGCCAAGCATTTCACCGAAATATTCTTTTGTGTCTCGAAGAAGCTCTTCATAACCTGCCGCCATGGCTTTTTTGAGAGTTTCATCACATACTTTTTCAGGATCATCGTTCGTTTTGTAATCGGTTGCAGATGTTACATATATATATAATGCACCGTCTTTTATTTCATATCTGATATATACAGCAAACTTCAACGGCAAATAACCGACTACAGTTATTTCGTTTTCATTATATGTTATACAAGCATTTTCACGTTCAAAACGAATCTTTGCATTTTCAACATCGCCCGTTACCTTGATAACTGCGGTATTGTAATTATAAGAGATAAAATAATCTCTTTTTATGCCTTCAAAATTGACCTCAGCTCTGCCTTCATCAAGAAAAAGCTCTCGCTTGTAACCTTTTTCAGATACGTTGGGAACGGTGATGTAAAGGTCGCCTGCTGTCTGATGCGAACCGTATGCTGCACCTCTGTCTCTGTTTTTATTACGGCAAACGAGATATTTTTCGCAAAGTGCGTCCGCTTCTGTGTATTTGCCTTCGAAAATGAGATTTCTCATTTCATCGAGATGCTCCAATGTTGCAGGATCATCGTTATTATTTGTTTCCCAGCCTGACCATATAGATTCTTCGTTGAATTGAACACGTTCTTCTTCAATATTTCCGAATACCATCATGCCGAGCTTGCCGTTGCCCAACGGAAGCGCTTCTTCCCATATGGATGCAGGTTTTGTATAAAAAAGTCTATTGTCTTTCATTGTGTTAAATCCTTTCTTTGTTTAACAATTAACAATTTCGGTCTTACCATTATATTTAACTGTGCATGCAGATCCATTCTTGCCTTTAATGCTGTAATCTGTGATTTTTCCGTCCTTCCATTTAGCGGATACCTTAAATCCTCCGCGAGCCATAAGTCCGTTAAATTCTCCGTCTTTCCATGTATCGGGCAGTGCGGGGATAAGTTCGATATATCCGTCATGGCTTTGTATCAACATCTCTGCAATACCGGCCGATCCGCCGAAATTACCGTCGATCTGGAATGGGGGATGGTTATCAAACATATTCGGAAGTGTACTTTTTCTGAACAGCTCGAGAATATGCTCATATGCAGAGTTTCCGTCTGCAAGACGGGCATAAAAGTTGATTATCCATGCTCTGCTCCAGCCTGTATGTCCGCCGCCGTTTGCCAGACGTCTTTCGATAGTTTTTCTTGCAGCAGCAAAAAGCTCCGGGGTTGATTTTGTTATCTGATTTGCGGGATAAAGACCGTAAAGATGAGAAATATGTCTGTGACCCGGATCAAATTCGTCAAAGTCTTCCGACCATTCCATGATCTGTCCGTGCTTTCCTATTCTGAACGGTGAAAGTTTGGAAAGCTTTTCTTGCAACACTTCTTTAAACTCAAGATCTTCTCCGAGAGCGTCAATAACTTCAATGTTAAACTCGAAAAGCTCTTTTATTATGCTGGTGTCCATAGTTGCACCTGCGCATATGCTTGATGCTCCTCCGTCATTCGGACGAACAAAGCAGTTTTCTGGCGAGCTTGAAGGTGATGTTACAAGATACCCGTTACGCGGATCTGTTACAAGGTAATCGCAGAAAAATTCGGATGCACCTTTTATAACGTGATAATATTCCTTTAGGAATTCTTTGTCTCCGCTGTAATGCCAACGCTCTTTCATATGACGTATACACCAGGCACCGCCTGTGACGTAAACGCTTGACCAACCGTATCTGCCGAGTGCTGTATGCTTGAACGGATTTGCAACAACTCCTTGAAACCATCCGTTGCAATTAAAATGGAGTTTTGCACTGTCCCTTGCTTCTTCCGAAAGCGGAACCAAAAATTTGAAGAAAGGTTCAATAAGCTCGGGCATGTCGGAAACTTCGGCGTTCCAATAGTTCATCTGAAGATTAATGTTCATATGAAAATCCGCAGCCCATGGCGGATAATAATCTTTATTCCATATTCCCTGGAGATTAGCGGGTAATTTACCTCTTGATGATCCCACGAGCAGATATTTACCGAAGTTGAAGTACAGTTCAACAAGACCGAGATCGTTATCCGGATTCATTATACGTTCATTTGTCGGAATATCTGCTTTTGTTCCGGAATCGGGGAATATTATCTCAGATCTGCCGAGGATTTCCGAAAAATATGCCTTCGTTTCTTTTAACAGTTCATCATATCCCGCAATCATTGCTTTTTCAATCGTTCTTGCCGTAATGATTGCAGGGTCTTCCTTTTCGAGATACGATGTTGCGGCAGTTATGTAGATATACATCTCACTGTCTGTTTTTTCGTAACGTATTCTCAAAGAGAACTTTGTCGGCAAGAAACCGCAGATTTCGATTTCGTTACCGTCTTCCGTTATAGATGCATTTTCACGTTCGTATCTGATTTTTATATTTTCAACATTCCCGCTTATTTTAATTACCGCGGTATTGTATTTATATGAAACAAAATATGTTCTTTCACAGTCTGCGAAGCTTACTTTGGCAAGTCCTTCGTCGAGAATAAGTTCGCGTTTATAATTCTCCGCTGTGGTTGCTTCAGAAGTTATGTAAAGATCGCCAGCCGTCTGATGTCTGCCGAAGGCTGTTCGTTCTTTTGACTTTCCGCCTCTCATGAGAAAATTTTCATTACATATTTTTTCAGCCTCAGCGTACTTATTGTCAAATATTAGTTTTCTGATCTCGTCAAGGTATCCGTATGCTTTGGGGTTGTAGTTATCTCTTGTTTCCCAACCTGTCCAAAAGCTTTCTTCGTTTAACTGCACACGTTCTTCTTCTGTGCCACCGAATACCATCATACCGAGTCTGCCATTGCCCAGAGGTAATGCTTCTTCCCATTCAACTGCGGGACTTATATAATAAAGCCTGTTTTCTTTCATGTAAATTTATACCTCCTTAACTTTTTTATGCTTTTATTATACAAAATTAAATCGAAAAAGTCAATGTTAAATACTTATAAATTTGAATGTTTAATATTATGTATTTTTATTGACAAAAGCATTTTTGTGTTGTATAATAATAAAAATAATTGCGTTAAGGGTGATCTTTATGAAAATGCCTAATCCTAATTACGATTCTCCTGTCGGTTCCGTACGTGATCCAATGGTTGTTTTACATAACGACCGATACTATCTTGTTGCAACAACAGAACCTTATTGGAGCGGTGTTAACCCCGGTGTTAAAATGTGGTCTTCTTCGGATCTTATAGATTGGACTTATGAAGGACTCATGGTAGATGCGTCAAAAATCCCCGAAGATGCACCCTGTAAAGACAGATTTTGGGCTCCGGAGATTTTTGTTGGCAAAAATAAATTTTTTATCACTTTCAATGCTACCAATAGTTCTGAAAAATTCAATGCGAGGCTCAAATCTTACGTTGCTTTCTCCGATAACATAAAAGGTCCGTATACTGTTATTCCCAAGCCTCTTGTTAATGTTGAATGTACAACAAACGATGCCCATCTTTTCAGGGACGATGACGGCACTGTCTGGCTTTTCTGCAATCTGGAAGGTTCCATAATTGCTCAAAGATTT
>CAJGDF010000125.1 GCA_904502105.1 uncultured Clostridia bacterium | reverse complement strand
GCAGTAAGCTCGGCGCGAATGCATCCGTAAAGAACACCGTCAACGTTCTGCGTGCTGAAGTGTACCTCCTTGAGCTTTCCGACTGCACCGTTGCTTCCGTCGAAGTAGGCTGCGAGGTTGTCTTCATCACGTGCGTCTTCCAAGCGGATCAGCTCACGGATGCGTTCCTCGTAAGGAGCAAGGTAGCTGCCGTCATACTCGTCGGGATAGTCTTCCATGTTGCCGTACTCGTCACAACTGTACACGTTTGCAACCAATGGACAGTAGAAGTATTCGGTAGTGTCTTGCATCCGAGCTTCGAGCATATACTTGTCAAACTCGGCAGTGGAGGAGACCTTACCGGACATTACAGCTTCTATAGCATCCAGCTTGTTTAGATATGGTAGGTTCTGATAGATTTCACACGCGGTGTTTACAAGGGAGAGCGTGTCAGTGGAAGAAATAAAAGAAGCGAGTTTCTTTTCAAACTCGCTGTTCCCAAAAATCTTCACTTTGATCGGCTCGTTCTCTTCGTCCACGCACTTGATTTCATGTGCAGGTTTTCTGATACCGATGGAGCCGAGATGGTCGGCCATAAGGTAACTCTTACACGGAAATCCCATGACTAAGGTATTTCCTTCATTTTCGACAATAGCTGTTAACATTGAATTATATTTCCCTTTTCATTTATTTCAATAACTGTTCAGTTAAATTTCTCAAGTCCAAATCTTTTAATTGCCATTGCATTACAAATAAGCTCAAACTGACTCTGCGATACGAGTGTCTTGTCTGCAAGATCAGCTATAGTTAAATGCTTCGTTCCACAATACAAATCTTTTGCACAACAGAAAAGTGTGTATCCATTTACACTTGTATTACCAAGCTGTACATTTTCAAAATGAATTTTGTTTTTCATTATATCCTTTTTGACACAATTCCAGAGTTTGAGATCAGCAGTCAGCAAGTATATGGCTGACATTAATGTATAGTTATTCTGATTCTTTTTTTCGATAATTTTTTCAAACATTTTTTTGTGATTTTCATTTTTATACGTTATGGCGTTCATCGTACGTTTCCTCCTATACTAAAAATCGTATAACAAACGTTTTTTCTTAAATTTCAAATATTACTTTGTAAGAGCTTGTATGAACTATGTGACACAGCGGTCATACGACCGCTGTGTCAATATAATATCAATCGTTTTGTTTGCCGATATTAGAACCACGCCATCCCTCGGCTCACGGGAACATACCTACCGATCATGCATTTGACCTCATTGGAATCTCACCACCGCGCTTCAACGCAGACTTCCTCATTAGTTGCGACGGATTGCGGTACTAACGCTTCAACGCTCGACCTGTGACTGGAAGTAAGTATCATTATTGCCTTTGCCTATTATCGCCTCATTACGTTTGCCTCGTAATGTATAACCATATTTTCTCTGATTAATCAAAGTTATCGTTTCTTTCGGCTTGTTGGTTTCCAACAGCAAAGGGAATGTAATAGGTATGATGTACTATTAAATTTCCAATGAGCAATAGAAGCCCAATAAAATGCCTCACACTATCCCTTGGTAAATAGAGAGGGTATCTATGCGCTATTTTTTGAAAAATATTTTATTTTTTTAGTAAAACACAAACACCCGAGAAAAATCTCGGGTGTTTGTAGTGTATAAAGGTTATTTATTCTACTTTACGTAATCTATGAATCTTTCGAGTATCTCAGCATATTCCGCACGGGTGAGCTCTGCTGCGGGACGGAGGGTGTTGTCGGGGTAGCCTTCGATAATGCCTGCGCCAACTGCCCAGTTCCAAGCGTCAGCCCAAATGTGTCCTTCGCCCATGCTGTACATATTATAGTACAAAGGGAGCGCAATATACGTTTCCCCAGCATTCGTTGCATTTCCGTCCTGATCCACTTCGAGAGCCGGGATCTTATCGCTGTCCGCGAAGGCTTCTACAGTGTTTTCAATTTCAACTTCCTTTTTGAGGTATTCTATGACGTAGAGATATAGAGCAACTACTATTTCTGAACGTGTGGTATAGTCGAATCCTAAGTCGATACCGATACAATAACTGTCCTCGTCGTTAAACGCTTTCCCTACTTCCGGCAAAGAATAACTCACGTTTCCTACTCTGTATGGCCCTTCTATTTTATTTGTGCAATTTCCCGGAGGATCCGCAAAAACTAAAGCAATTCCATTATACGCCGCCCAAAATGCTGCATCACGATACCATTTTCCGCGAAGATGAGACGTGCCGTATTTATCATCGCCTGCAAGCTCAATTTCGTACTTACCGCTAATGATATCCTCGTCACTAAAATTCCCGCGAAAATCAAAGCTCGGCACAACCTCGGGCTCACCTGCAAGGCGGTAAAGCGTCATAAAAAGCTCGGTTGTACGGAGATTATCTTCGGGATCGAAGCGGACTCCTGCAACCTTACCCTCGACCATGCCCTTTTCGGTAAGCGACATTATGCTGTCATACGCCCAGTGATCTTTCGGCACATCCTTGTAATCCGGAACTGCACCGAGTACAGTCATGGGAAGAACCATACAAAGCGCAAGAATTAGAGATAATACTGTTTTTATTATAGTTTTCATTACTATTTCCCCTTTCTTAATTATTTAAGAAGATTATTTTCTGTAGTTGGAGGAACAACAGTGAGTTCGGCACTGAATGAACACATTTCAACTGCACTTTCGCCTGTAGAGAGAACATTGGCGCTCAATACGCTGACGTCTCCGGAAACATTTACTTTTTCGTTTGCTTTTGTTACCGAAAGCTCGCCTGTTCCCATACCTTTGAAAGTGATACCTTCAGTTTCACCCGAATTGAATGCTAAGTCATACTCCATTGCGTTACCCTGTATGTCAATTGCACCTGTTTCTGCTATTACCATTCGGTCGATATTAGTACCTTTAGCTCCGATATAGGAGGTTCTTGTCAATACATGGCAATCGGTTTCATCACCGGCAGATATGAAAGTGTATTCACCACTTTTCTCTACAGTAAGAATATAACTCAGCTTATCATAATCAGCTCCATGTGCGGCAATAGCCTTTCTGCAAAGCTCCATATCACCCGAGAATGAGTTTGTTTCGTAATCATATATCAACCGTTCCCCATCGCTGTTTACAACGGCAAAATCGGAATCTGTTTCAATATAAAGTGTGCTTACATCATCTCCGACTATCGGATCTGCTGTAGGGCGAAGCCCTACGTGTCCCATTAAGTAATTCAAATTCCAATCGTTATACGGTCCGTCAAGATCAAAATCACCGTACATATCTAAAACATCGTTCCATGTGAGATAGCCTATAAGGTCAACCATTCCACCTGACGTGCCTGATCTGAATATTATTGGTGCTGATGAACTTAAATTAACATATAGTTCACATGTTTCGTCTTTATTATTACTATCATAACCATAAATATGGAATATGTTTTCAGACTCAACAACTACAGAATATAATACTACAGCGTGATTATAATCTTTATTTTTAATATGAAATTCAATAACACACATTCCGTCATTTAATACACAGTTTTTAATGTTTACCGCCATCAGTTCCAAATCAATGGTTGTTGTAGGGATGGCGAATCCGACCAAACACTGTAACTTTTGATAATAGTTCAACATACTTTCGAATGCAAGATTATCTTTGGGTAAACCGATGTCATGGATCGTAGCGGCATTACTTACACGGTTTTTGTTTACATTAAGATGTCCGATCTTGTCAAACATTGCGGTAATTGCCATGCCATAGCAAGACCCTTTCCACTCTTGGTTAATCCTTTCAGTTACAAAAGTGTCCCAAGTTGACGGTAAAACATTATTTGCTACGGCTCTTTGTCTAAGATACTCAAAATCAGCATTGGTAAAAAAGTATTTACCTATAGTACTAGAGAAAAAATAAGAATCATCGTTTACAAAGCTATAAGTATCACGATCAAAATTTAATCCTTCAGCCTTGATTCCGTACCTCTGAAGCATTGCAGCGGCGTCTCCACGCGTAATGTAAGAGTTAGGTTCAAGTGTAGTAGAAGATGTACCGTTCATAATTCCGCCACCAACTGCCCAACTTAATGCTGCCAGTATTTCTTCGTTGGTGACACTGGAAATGTCGGTAAAATTGTTAAGTGAAGCGGTCATATCGGTGCGGTGTCCCATATACAGTGCATATCTATACATCATTCGTGCAGCATGCTTACGACGTACGTTTGTGTCAAGCACAAAAGCATTGTACGACGTACCACTTGTAATCCCAACATCAACCGCCCAAGCGACTGCATCAGCATAAATCGAAGTTGATGGGACGTCTGTAAAAGATGTATCGGGACGTTCCACATTATCCATTGAATGGCGGTACAGCATAAGCACCATATCTCCGCGGGTCATATACGCATCAGGTGAGAATGTGTCGCTCGAGGTACCTTCAATGAAATTATTGTCTACCGCGTAATTGATTTCATTGAGCAGAGGATTGGTAGCTGACACATCATCAAACTCCCAACCATTGGTTACCGTAACAAGTGCCGTAAGTGTGAGTAGCGCGGCGAGTACTGATGAAAAAAATCTTGTGAAACGCTTCATAACCGTTTCCTCCGTTAATATAGATTACAAAGTTTTCCTTTGCAATTTTATTATAACAAGGATTGTATTCTCTGTCAACAGTTTGGGATAATGCACAAAAAACAGGGATAATCGATGTTGATTGTTTAAAAGCGAACAATATCATTATCTTGTTTTTTGTCTTTATCATGGCTTTTATGATCATCACCATTACACCACGCACCGTACTTATCTATTGGCTAATTTTCAATTAATGTATTTATAGTCCCCCTGGCGATCACATTTCATCAAAGTTGGTGTTTGATATAAGAAAATAGTGATATCGAAACACAATGATCGATTATCCCTATTTTATATGCATTATCCCTTCCTATTGATTATTGTTTTTTTCTAAAGTATAATAGAAAAATAGGAAGTTTTTAATTCTTGATTGTCTTAAAAGAAACGAAAAAGTAGGATTGCAAAAAATGGATAAAGTCACTCTCCCGTTTGAATTAGATACTTATGTAAACCAGTATTTAGATCAATCTTATCCTTATGGTATTATCCAGGCAAATGCAAAAATAAATAATATTGATATTATGCCATGGGTAGCATCAAAATTTATCAATTATAGCTTTAACAGATCGATTGCTATAAATCAATTCAGTGTTCAAATATTCGACACCAATGGAATAAATGATGGAAAATTGACCCAAGATATTATTGATTTAGATAGAACTGAATACTTGAACAACAATGCCCACCCCCTAATTGAATATATAACTGATTTAATTAGATCAGGGCATTATATACTCGGACAGTTTAATGAAAAATATGTAGCACAAATGTCTTTTTATCAGAAAGCGGATTTTAACCACACATATATACTATACGGTTATGACAATTCATCATCAACATTCAAATCCGCAGGATATGTAACGGGACATAAATATCAAGAATACGATTTATCGTTTGATGATTATTATAACGCCATAAAGTATAATGGCGAAAAGCATGTTACGCTTCGTATCGTCAAATTTAATGAAGATTGCAAATATATCTTAAACTACAATAGATTGCTTCAAGTTTTTCAAG
>CAJGDF010000124.1 GCA_904502105.1 uncultured Clostridia bacterium | reverse complement strand
GAATATCTTGAATCGAATGAAGGTTCGATTTCTGAGTTTATTGAAGAATATGTTGCTCCGGCAAAACGCGGTTTGGACGCTATCTTTGGTTCAAAATAAATATTTAAGTCCCAAGAATTCCTTGGGACTTATTTTATTGACAAACATTCTGATTTATGTTATACTAAACAAAATTAAGAGGTGGTTTATTATGAAAAAAATAGCGAAAATTCTTATTGTCGCAATGTTTCTTTCTATTTTTGCAACGGCTTGCGGCTCGACGGAGCCTGAAGTTTTTGATGTTGACTTTGTAAAAGAATCGGGTAGTATCGACCTTGAAGGTATTGGTATAATTTACAAAATTTACATTCCTTCTACGATTGATCCAAAAAATGTTTGTCTCGGTTATGAGATCGATACTGTTTTTGCCGACCTTGCAAGCAAGCGTTTGAATGATGTTCAGCAGAATATGAACTGTACTGTTGATATCGTATATGATACAGGCTCTGTGTGGGACTACTATGCGGCTGTAATATCCGGCACATTTGTTTCAGACGTGGTTATGGGTGTTTCTGACGTTTGGACAGATGCTGCAAGACTTGGCATGATGGTAGGCCTTTCTGAACTTGAAGATTATATTGATTTCAGAAATGAGGCTAAATGGGGCTATCGTAATATGCTCGAAGTTGTTTATTACGAAGACGACCTTTATGGTTTGAACCCTTTACTTTGGCCTGAAGTTTCCGTTGCATACGGTACACCGCTTGTTGTGAATGAAGACCTTATTTCTGCTCTCGGTGAAACAGACCCCAGAGATTATCTTGAAAACGGCGAATGGACCTGGGATAAATTCCGCGAAGTTCTTGAACGCTATTACGTAAAAGAGGGCAGTGAAGTTAAGTATTATGCTCTTACATGTTCACCTGCGGCATTCGGTAATATGTTTATTCTTTCTAATGGCTCACGTTATGCCGAAAAAAACGATAAAGGCGAATATGTTCCCGGTTTCTTTAGTCCCGAAGCTATAAAAGCGATGGATGAGGGCTTGGATATTTTTTACGGAACACTCAGTGAAACTATCGATAAGGAAACAGATCCTATTGAAGCGATGCTTAGCGGTATGACCGTTCTTGGCGGTATTAATTCCGATAATATTATCGGTCTCAGGGGCAGAATTGCAAAAGAAATGGCTAATTTCGGTATTCTTTCATGGCCGACAGGCCCGGATGTTGAACCCGGATATGCATTTGCCGAACATGGAAATATAGAACGATGCATCTCGTTCCCCCGCGCATCGAAACATTCAGATGTTGCCGCCACCATCATCAACGCAATTTATGAGCCGTTTGAAGGCTATGAAACACTTGATGATATTCTTGAACTCATGACTCGTAACTATTTCTTTGATGAACGTGATTCAAAAGTATTCTATAATATGTATTTGAATTCAGACTACAACTATTTCCACTACAGCGGAATGTACGGTATGTTCCATCAGTGGCTTACATCAAATAAAACCCCGATAGAATTTATCGAAGCAAACGAAGATTTTATGGCAACAAAAATGGAAGAATACATCCTTCCTGCAATGCGCGGTATAGATGCTGTCTGGGGCGAAGTTGAATAAAAGGAGATTGTATTTAAAATGTTGGAACAACTTAAAAAAGATGTATTTATTGCAAATATAGAACTTGTAAAATGCGGACTTGTTATGCTCACCTGGGGCAATGCAAGCGGTATTGACAGAGAAAGCGGACTTGTTGTTATTAAACCGTCCGGTGTTGATTATGATATTATGACAGAGGACGATATGGTAGTTGTCGATCTGGACGGTAATATTGTTGAGGGTAAGCTTCGCCCGAGCTCCGACACCCCCACTCATCTTGAGCTCTACCGAAATTTCCCCGAAATAGGCGGCGTCGTTCATACTCATTCAACATATGCCACTGCTTTTGCTCAGGCATCTCAGAGCATCCTTCCTCTCGGAACAACTCATGCCGATTATTTCTCCTGCGCTGTTCCCGCAACAAGAAAACTTACTGCCGATGAAATAAACGGTGCATATGAAAAGAATACCGGTACTGTTATCGTTGAAACATTCGAAAAACAGAATCTCAATTATGAATACTGCCCTGCCGTTCTTGTTTCTCAGCACGCACCTTTTGTTTGGGGTAAAACTCCCGCAAAGGCTGTTGAAAATGCATTTGTTCTTGAACGTGTAGCTCAGATGAATATTCTTACAAATTCTCTTTCAGATCTGACTCGTACTACTCAGATGGATCAAGTGCTTCTTGAACGTCATTTTTACCGTAAGCACGGTGCTACCGCTTATTACGGTCAGAAATAGTCCATTTGAAAAATAATTTTTATAAAAATATGGCTTTTTATCGTAAAAACCCTTGACAAATCAGTTGTTTTCGTGTATTATATAGTAAAGTATGATAAAAATGTGAATTTTATCGTAGGTTTATTTGACTGATTTGAATGGGAAAGCGGTGAAAAGCCGTTTTTTTATTGTGCAAGAAAGGGGCTATGTACGGTTATGAAACGGATATGTTGGGCTTTGATTGTTGTCTTGCTTTTGCTTTCAGTTTGCGCTTGTTCTGCTGATGATAAAACCGACACTGCTGTATGTCCGTACCATGGGATCTCTCATCAGGCTGTTTTTAACAAAAAGCTGTCTGACAGTTTTTTCCTTAATGATAAAAACATATTGCCTGTTGATGCCGAGGCTTATTCGTATTACGACCTTACATCTTTACCCGATGCTGCTTTTCTTACGGATAACTGGCTTGTCTGCGAAGACGGATCTGTTTACCGCCTTGATGTTGCCGAACATTTCAAAAAAGATTACTGCAGCAGCCTTTACCAGCTTCATTGGGACGAGCTTTCGTCTGACTGCCGTATAGAACTGTATGCAACAGATACTGTTTTAAAGCAGGAGGTACTGTCCGGGCGTATTCTTTGCAAGGTTAAGAACGGTCAGATCCAAGCGTATATGTTCATTGAAAATGCAGATTATTCCGAATATGTTGAACTTGTTAAATCGGAAGGAACGCTCTATACCGGAGATTTTTATCCTCAGATAGGGGAACTTCATCTTGTTAAGGTCTCTCCGTTTGAAAGCAATGAAGCGGTTGTAAATAAAATATCCGAGGAAGACGGTATTCTTTTTATCCGTCATCAGATTTTACCCTCCGAGGGTTATTGGTCGATGACAGGTATATACGTTTTTACAAAGAACGGCAAGATGCATACTGTTTATAACGGAAAAATTATGGAGACTGCCGATGATATTATTGATATTTCCTTCAAATACGGAAATTCAGCAGCGGTGAAAAAAGATTTTACCGTGTACAGCGAAAGAACAAATGATGCCGACAGCTGGAACGGGATAATCAAGGTCGTTGTTGCGGAGTATCTTCATAATATGATTGGTTTAACCTGTGAAGGAAAAGTCATTTGCTGCGATTCAAATGCATATATTTCCGAAATATCAGCTTGGGAAAACGTTGCGGATATTGCACTTCTTTATTATGACGAAGCTTTTTATCCCATTGCTTTAACATCAGACGGTTCTTTTCTGTTAACCTCAGATAATCCTTTCTTTGCCGAACTTTCAGATATTACATCTGTTTCTGAATTCAAGGTCAGAGAAAGCACCGCGGAAAGCTTTGATATCGTTGTTTTGTATGAAAACGGCGAAACAGAAATTTTTAAATAAAAAATCGACCACCGAAATATAAAAGTTTCGGTGGTCTTTGATTTTGCTTATTCCTTGATGGGCTTGAGCTTGAATGAGAACTGTTTTGTTCCTTCCATTACAAGCAAATATTTATCCATCGGTCTGGGACCGCAGGAGTTACTGCCTATACCGCTGAGGAAGCCGTCAAGATTTACTCTTGTGAAATTCATATCTTTAATATCTTCGCGGTGTTTCCATGCGATAAGTTCATCATCGGTATAATGATGTGTTGAGAAGTCAAAGAGTTTATCTGATTTTATCATAAAGCCAACACCCTCGGCATTTTTGATCTTCATCCAACGTGTTTCGGCTCTGTTTCCGCTTTCCTGCGGACGGAGATAGGGCTCATGCATCTTTTCAACCTTGTTTGCGAATTTGCCGACAACAGAAGAAAGAAGCATATCGGGATAGCTTTCGTTATCTCTGCCGTACCATTCAACATTATCGAATTCTCTCGGCATTTCAAATGCAACACCGAGTCTCGGGAGCAAGAAGGGTTCTTTAACAAGAGAATCGTATTTAACGTCAACCTTTATGCAGCCGCAAACACCGATCTTGTAAATTATTTCGGTTGAAATAAACGGGTCACATGCAGGTGCGGCAAGAAGACCTGTTACTTTGATAATTACCTGCTGTTTTTCGAGGACTGTTATCTGTGCGTTCTTAACAAGATGCCAAGCTCTGTCTGCACAGTAATGCAATGAACCGTTAAGGAAATTGTCATTATCTGTTTTTGCATGCCAGATGTTCGGTTTAATTCCGGCAGGTTCTCTCCAGAGGCCTTTTCTTGCAGGATACTGTGGTTCTGAATTGATGAGTTCTGTTCCGAATGCTTTGTAGCTTGCAACTGTTCCGTCAACCTTATCAAATCTGATCTCAAAACCGTCTCCGCAAATGTTGATCGCTTTTTCGTTTTCGGTAACATCAAGAGTGCCTTCGCATTCTTTCTTGCAGCAGCAACACATTTCCGCTGCTTTAACAACAAACGATTCTGCGGAGCAGATATGACCTTTTTCTATGCCGTTAAGTCCTCTGTTGTCTTCAACGCAGATATTGATAACGTATTCTCCGTCTTCTTTTGCTTCAAACGGAATATCGATAGCAACAGTAGCGTGAGGTTCGATGTTGAGACCTTCAAAAATACCTGAATCAACTTCGTCGCCGTTAAGCAATGCAGTCCATTTAACGGTATATTCGGAGATGTTTGTAAAGTCAAGGCGGTTTATCATCTTAAGTCTGCCGCATTCCTTGCAGAAAGAGATATTGAGCGGCGTGTATGCCTGTTTCATTTCAAGAGCCGCTGTGGACGGAGTTCTGTCGGGATAAACAAGACCGTCGCAGCAGAAATTGTTGTCGTGAGGATATTCGCCGTGGTCGCCGCCGTATGTATATGTAACGGAGCCGTCAGCCTGTTTGTGAGCTACTGCATGATCGCACCATTCCCAGATGCATCCGCCCATAAGTCTCGGATATTTATAAATAGTTTCCCAATATTCTTTGAGGTTGCCCGGACCGAGGCCCATAGAATGAGCGTATTCACACATGAAATACGGACGTTTGTCTTCTTTGTCTTCGCCCTGTTTTGTTAAATATGTAATGTCGGGATACATTACGCTTTCAACATCGAAAAGCTCTTTGTTTTCGCAATAATGAATAATAACATTCGGAACAACGCTTCTGATGTAATTGGCCATTGCCATGTGGTTGTCGCCGTAACCGCTTTCGTTACCGAGAGAGAACATGATAATACAAGCATGGTTTTTATCTCTCTGAACCATTCTCTGTGCACGGTCAACATATGCATCATGCCAATCGGGGTTCTTTGAAGCGTAGTCCCAACCGTGAAGACCGTGAGTTTCAAGGTCAGCTTCGTCAACAACATAAAAACCGAGTTCATCGGCAAGCATGAGAAGAACAGGGTCATTG
>CAJGDF010000123.1 GCA_904502105.1 uncultured Clostridia bacterium | reverse complement strand
TTCTCTCTGCGAGTGGTATTGCTTCGCAGTTAATTAAGAACTCAGTTCTTAATCAGCGGTTCCTTAGTTGCTTTTCCCGCTTTTCGGGGGTAGCCCTTGGGTGTTTTTCTGATCTTTTTGATGATGACCATATTACGCTCGTCCGAGCCGAAAAGAAGGGGTGTGTCGCCGCCAAGGATGTCGATTGCCGCTTTCGCCTCTTCAAGCTCTTCCTTTGCCGCTATCGATTTGAGCGCAAGCATATGTCCGCCCTCACGGACGAGCGGCAGACAAAGCTCTGTTAAAGAAACCGTTCTTGCAACGGCACGCGAGAAAACGATGTCAAACCTCTCACGAAGCTCGCCCTTTGCCGCATCCTCGGCTCTGACGTGCATCGTTTCGCAGTTTTCAATGCCTGTTTTTTCTATAACAATGTTCAGAAAATCGAGGCGTTTGCGGAGCGAATCGATAAGCTCCATTTTTATATCGGGGCGCATTATCGCAATCGGAACGCCCGGAAAGCCCGCACCTGTGCCGACATCCGCACATTCCATGCCGCTTTTTATGTAATCCGAGCGAAGAGGGAGAAGACTGTCGATAAAATGCCTTTCAACGATCTCCTTTTCCTCCGTAATCGCCGTTAAATTGATTTTTTGAGCCCATTCAACGAGCAGGTCACAGTAGTCTGAAAACTGCTGTGCTTTTTTTTCGTCGATCTCAATGCCTGCGGCAAGAAATCTTTCGGTTATAAATTCTTTTGTCATGTTATTTCTGTTCGGACGCGATAATTTCGTCCACTCTTCTTATCATGCTCTGCGGATCTCTTTTGTCGAACACGAGCCCGTAAAATCCGAGCTCTTCTGCGGCTCTGATGTTAGCCTCGCTGTCGTCGATAAACAAACATTCTTCGGCTTTGAGCCCGAATTTTTCAAGCAGGCGAAGATAGATGTTTTTATCGGGTTTTAACATCTTTTCTTCGGCTGAAATAAGAATGTCGTCCATAAGATCAAACGCAGGGCTGTTTTTGCGGTATTCGTGGATCGAAAGAGCGGCATTTGTTAACATATAAGCGCCGAAGCCTCTGCTTTTCAGCTCTTTTACAACTTCATAAGAGCCTTCGATCGGCAGAAAATATTTGTACCAATTATAAAGAACGTCTCTGCAAAGCCCGTGATATTCTTCGGGTACACGCTCGCAGATGCCCTTGAGAGCGGTCTCCTCATCGGTCACGCCCTTGTCAAGCGCAAGCCATTCCTTGTTGGAAAAAAGCTCGGCGCAAAGAATATCTATCGCTTTTTCGTCCTTTGTGAAAAAGCTTGACATTTTTCTCGGGTCAAAGTCAAGAATGACGTTGCCCATATCAAAAACTATATTTTTAAGCATAATTATGTCCTTATTTTAGTCTCAGTTCTGGGTGTTGTTCGCGTTGAGTCCGCAGCACTGTTTATACTTTTTGCCGCTTCCGCAGGGGCAGGGATCGTTTCTGCCGACCTTTTCAGCCGCTTTTTTAACAACAGGTCTCGCCTTTTCGCCTGAGTTTGCCGCTCTTGCTTCGTCTATTTTAACGGTGCTTTCGCGCTTGATCTCGCGGCGGATAAGACGTAAACGCAGACAGTCGCGGATAGTGTCAAACTTGATCTGATTTACCATCTCGTCAAACATATCAAAGCTTTCAAATTTATATTCGGTAAGCGGATTTCTGTTGCCGTAAGAACGGAGAGAAACGCCCTGACGGAGATCTTCCATCGCATCGATATGCTCCATCCAATGCTTGTCAACGGTTTTGAGAAGAACGTAACGCTCGATCTCACGCATCTTTTCGGGGGTGTTTTCGGTCTCGCTTCTTTCATATGCTGCCTGGAGACGTTCATTGAGAAGATTTACGATATCTTTCTTTTTGAGCGTATCAAAATCAGCCGCAGAATAGTTCAGATCGTCTTTTGTTAAAAGCAGACCGTCAAAACGCTCGTGAAGACCTTCAAAATCCCAGTTGTCGGGAATTTCGTCCGCAAGGCACATCGCTTCGGCATTTTCGAGAACATCCGCACCCATTTTGAGAACGTATGCGCGGAGATCTTCGCCGTCAAGAACCTTTCTTCTCTGATCGTAGATGATCGTTCTCTGCTGGTTTATAACATCGTCGTATTCAAGTGTACGTTTACGGCGCTGGAAGTTGTTGCTTTCAACCTTTTTCTGCGCATTTTCGATAGTGTTCGAGAGAATTTTCGCATCGATGGGCTGATCCTCGGGGATCTGAAGCATCTCGGCAATGGATGCTACTCTTTCGCCGCCGAAAAGTCGCATAAGCTCGTCTTCAAGAGAGAGGTAAAAACGGCTTTCGCCAACGTCACCCTGTCTGCCCGCACGGCCGCGAAGCTGATTGTCGATTCGTCTCGATTCGTGACGCTCTGTGCCCAAAATAAACAGACCGCCTGCCGCCTTAACTTCTGCGGCTTCCTTTTCGGTTTCGGGCTTGAACTGTGCGTAAAGCTCCGCATATCTTGCTTTTGCCGCGAGAATTTTCTCGTCGGTAGTTTCGGAGAAGCCTGTTGAAGCCGCAATATATTCGTGCTCAAAGCCTTCCTTCTGCATCTGAGCCTTTGCCATGTATTCAGCGTTACCGCCGAGGATAATGTCGGTACCACGGCCTGCCATGTTCGTGGAGATCGTTACAGCGCCTTTTTTACCTGCCTGCGCAACGATCATAGCTTCTTTATCGTGGTATTTTGCGTTAAGAACGGTGTGCGCAATACCCTCTTTTTTAAGTATCTTACTGATAAGCTCGGAGCGCTCGATGGTCGTTGTACCAACAAGAATTGGCTGACCCTTTGCATGACATTCTTTTATCTGTCTTACAGCCGCCGCATATTTGCCCGCTTCGGTCTTGTAGATAACGTCATTGTGGTCTTTTCTTACCATCGGGAGATTTGTGGGGATCTCGATAACGTCGAGATTGTAAATATCGTTAAATTCGTCTTCCTCGGTCATAGCCGTACCGGTCATACCCGAAAGCTTGGTGTAAATTCTGAAATAGTTCTGGAAGGTGATCGTTGCGAGCGTTTTTGATTCGTTTGCTATTTTAACGCCTTCTTTTGCTTCGATGGACTGATGAAGACCGTTCGAATAGCGTCTGCCGTACATCAATCGACCCGTAAATTCGTCAACGATGATTACTTCGCCGTCTTTAACAACGTAGTCGATATCCTTCTGCATGGTTCCCCATGCTTTGAGCGCCTGGTTAACATAATGCTGTGTTTCAACGTTTTCGGAATCCGCCCAGTTTTCAACACCGAACGCTCTCTGCGCCTTTTCCATACCCTTGTTTGTTAAAACAGCGTTTTTATGCTTTTCTTCAACGATATAGTCGGCATCAACGTCGTCGTAGCTCTCTTTGGATTCCATTTCCTTGATCTTGAACTGTCTGAGTCTCGAAACAAATGCAGATGCTTTTGCGTACATCTCGTCGCTTTCTTCGCCGTGACCCGAAATAATAAGCGGTGTTCTCGCTTCGTCGATAAGAATGGAGTCAACTTCGTCCACAATAGCAAAATTATGGCCTCTCTGAACCATCTGCTCTTTGTAGTTTACCATGTTGTCACGCAGATAGTCAAAGCCGAATTCGTTGTTTGTACCGTATGTTATATCACAGTCATAAGCCTTTTTTCTTTCGGCAGGCTCAATGTCGTGCGCAATAAGACCTACTGTAAGACCCATAAAACGGTGTACCTTACCCATCCACTCGCTGTCGCGGCGCGCAAGATAGTCGTTTACGGTAACGATATGAACACCCTTGCCCGAAAGAGCGTTAAGGTATGCGGGGAAAACAGCGGTAAGGGTTTTACCTTCACCTGTCTTCATTTCGGATATACGGCCCTGATGAAGAACAGTAGCGCCGATAAGCTGTGTATCGAACGCTCTCTGACCGATAACGCGGAATGCCGCCTCACGTACAGCCGCAAAAGCCTCGCAATGTATATCGTCAAGCGTCTCGCCTGCCGCAAGACGTGATTTGAATTCGTCTGTCTTTGCTCTGAGCTCACTGTCGCTCAATGCCTTGAACTGGGGTTCGAGCGCATTTATCTTTGCGATAAGCACATTTATCTTTTTGAGTTCTTTCTGCGAATATGAACCGAAAAAATTAAAAAGACCCATTTATGTCCTCCGTGTTGTTGTGATGTGTATATTTTATATAAGTAGATGTCATTACATTATATTATAGCACATTTTTTCAAAAAAATCTATATTTATATCGTGAAACTATTGAAATCTCTGTGATTTTGTTGTAAAATAAGAAAAAGAAATCATCATTATCGGAGGAATACGGTATGGTAAGCAAGATTAACTGTGTAAGTCTCTGGGGGCTTGACGGATATAAGGTCGAGATCGAAACAGACGCTCGCCCCTCGCAGGAGCCCGCTATTGATATAGTCGGTCTTCCCGACACTGCGATCAAGGAAGCCCGCGACAGAATAACATCTGCCGTTGCAAACTGCGGCTACCGTATCCCGTCCGCTCATATAATCGTAAACCTCGCGCCCGCAGATGTTAAAAAAGAGGGCACGATGTTCGACCTGCCCATGCTTCTGGGTATCCTTTCTTCAACAGGTCAGATCCCCATTCCCGATGACGATATCGCATTCTTCGGCGAGCTTTCTCTTTCGGGTAACATCAGGCGCGGCCGCGGCGTTCTTGCAGCCGTTATTGCCGCAAAGGAGCTTGGGTTCAAGGCAATATTCGTCCCCGAAGAAAATGCCGATGAGGGTGCGGTCGTTGAGGGTATAGATGTCTATGCCGCTCCCGATGTTTTAACCGTAATTCATCATATCGAAAAAGAACATCTTCTCTCCCCCGTTAAAAAATCTCTCGATGAAATAATCGGCTCTCTCCCTCCGTCAGGCGACGATTTTGCATATATCGTCGGTCAGCAGACCGCAAAACGTGCCTGCGAGATCGCGGCGGCAGGCGGCCATAATATCCTGCTCGTCGGCCCTCCCGGCTCGGGTAAAAGTATGATCGCAAAAAGTCTGCCCTCGATCCTGCCCGATATGTCTTTTAACGAGATCATCGAAAGCTCTAAAATTTATTCCATCGCAGGTAAATTGACCGAAAAAGAACCGCTTTGCGTCCGCCGTCCGTTTGTACGTTCAAATCAGAACGTTTCAATGGCAGGCTTGACAGGCGGCGGCTCCGTGCCGAATCCGGGGCTTATCTCTCTTGCTCATAACGGCGTTCTTTTCCTCGACGAGGTCGCAGAATTCTCGCAGAAAATTCTCGATACGCTCCGTCAGCCGCTTGAGGATAATGTTATAACGGTAAACAGAGTTAAAAAGTCGCTTATCTTCCCCTCTTCGTTTATGCTCGTCTGCGCAATGAACCCGTGTCCCTGCGGCTATTACGGACACCCCACTGTGCCGTGCAGATGTAAAGAATCTCAAATTGAAAAATATATGGGCAGAATTTCAGGCCCGCTTCTGGACAGAATAGATCTTCAGGTCGCCCTGCCGCCCGTGTCCGCTTCCGATATAACAGAAAACAGCGGCCTTGCAGAGTCGTCCGCAGAGATAAAGAAACGTGTTGATGCGGCAAGAAAACGTCAGACAGACCGCCTTGCGGATTACGGCTTTACGTGCAACGCAAAAATGTCGCCCAAGGCTATCCGAAATCTTTGCAATATCTCGCCCGAAGC
>CAJGDF010000122.1 GCA_904502105.1 uncultured Clostridia bacterium | reverse complement strand
GTTCCCGGCACTAATATCAACTTCCCCGTAGTTCAGACCGACGATAATGAGTATTATCTCGACAAAGGTCTTGATAAAAAAACCAAGTATTCAGGTTCTTGCTATGTTGACTGGCGTAATGAGCTTATAAAAGACTCAAACACCATTCTTTACGGTCATGCAAAGGGTGACGATATCTTTGATCAGCTCGAAAACGTTACTCAGACAAAAGATTGGTTCTCCAATAAAGATAATATGTATGTATGTCTCAACACTCTCGATGAGCTTACCGTATGGCAGGTATTTGCTTGTTATTACGTTGACTCCGAGGCAAACTACTATCTCGATACCAACTACTATTACGATCAGGCAACTATAACCAAAAGACTCGGTGAACTCAGCGCTACCGAATCTCTCAAGCTTGCGACCGACCCCGAAGCGCTTCACGAGTTTATGACCGACTATGTTAATTTCCTCAGCTTTATGACCGGTTGGAGAACAAGACTTCCCTCCAATAAGTATATTGATGAAAACAACTACCTCAAGAGCCGCGATTACGGCGTAAAGCTTGAACAGGGCGACAAGGTTCTTACCCTTTCCACCTGCGCCGATGCAAGCGGTCCTATCCGCTACGTTCTTCAGGCAAAGCTTATCGGCACCAAACCCAGACCTTAGTTTTATAACGTAAAAAAGCAACTTACCGCCGAAAATCTGCAACTTACGTAAAAAGGGTTGATTTGAGGCGGTTTTTGTTGTATAATTATATTGCAAAAAGCAAAAAAATTATTTTAACATCATATTTTGAAAGGCAAAGGTACCTATGGATAACCAGGAAAAAAACACCAATGAAACCGTAACCGAAACCACCGAAGCAAAAAAAGCTCCCGCGAAGAAGAAATCTTCCGGTAACGGTCCCGTAAGAATAATCATTCTCGTTGTTTGTCTTGCTGTTTTCGCATTCTCCGGCTTTAAGATCGTTTCCGAGATCATTGACGGCGCAAACACAGGCGATATGTATGACGAACTTCAGAACACCGTAAGAGACGACGAAATCGCAGAAGATGACGGAAAAGACGATGTAAACGTTCCTCCCGCACCTATCGACCCCAACGTTTCAGGCTCAGGTCCCGCTTATGCAGGTAATGAGGATAAGACCGAAGAACCCGAGAACACCGAGGATGTTACTCCCGAAGTTCCCGACAATACTGAAACTCCCGAAAATACCGAAGAACCTGAGAACACTGAAGAACCCGAAAATACCGAAACTCCCGATGCTTCCGGTTCAACAGAAACCACCGAAACACCTGACAGCAGCGAAACTCAGACTCCGTCTGCAGACACAGTTCAGAAAGACGAAACTTATGCAGACAGAACTTATGAAGAAGAAATTGCTGAACAGGAACAGATGAAAGAAGAGGAAGACACTCAGTATTACATGTCCCGTCCCTCCAAAGATAAGGAACAGACTCAGACAGGTATTACTATTCGTCCCGAAGAAATCGATCTTAAAGACGTTTCTTACCTCAAGGTAAGCAACCTCAACAGCCTTACAAAGGTCAACAGCGATACTAAGGGTTGGATCTATGTTCCCGGTTCAAAGACCGAGGCAAAGGGTACACCTATCGATACCGCAATCGTTCAGACAACCGATAACGAATACTATCTTACCCATACCTTCGATAAGAAGGAAAATATCAACGGTTGGGTTTATGCAGACTATCGCTGCAATATGGACAGCATAACCAGTAACTACAATACCATTGTTTACGGTCACGCGCGCAGTTATAAGATGTTCGGCGGCCTTAAAGACCTCGACGAGGCTGTAGAATGGTATTCCAACGGCAACAACCACTTCATCAAGATCAATACCTTCAAGGATGAAACTGTTTGGCAGATCTTCTCCTGGTATGAGACTGATATTTATTTCGATTACATCAAGACCGACTTTGCAAATTCCACCGATTTCATCCGTTTCGCATATGAAGTTCAGGGTAAAAACCAGATGATAGGTGCATTTGAAACATTTGATTTCGATGAAAACGACAGAATTCTCACCCTCTCAACTTGTAAAGGCTTTGACCGTGCGGTTCGTGTTGCTGTTCATGCAAAGCTTGTAAAGCGTAACCCCATCGGTTAATAAATCAATATAATAGGTGAAACATCATGGCTGATATGCTTGTTAAACTTTTCACTCTCGATCCTCTTCAGCCCGAGATCGATAAAATGGCGGCTATGGGTATAACGATCCGCCGTCCTATCGGCCCCGAAAACTATGCGGTCATCGAGTGGATAAAAAAATATTTTCCCAATTCCCTTTGGGCTGCTGAAGCTGAAAATGCATTTTTCAACAATCCCAAAACCATCTATATTGCTCTCAGAGAAGGCGAAAACGGCAGTGAAATGCTCGGTTTTGCTTGTTGGGATGCCACTGTCAATAACTTCTTCGGACCTACCGGTGTTAAAGAATGTGAACGCGGCAAGGGCATCGGCAGAGCTCTGCTGCTTGCATGTCTTCACGGCATGAGAGAAGCAGGCTACGCTTACGGCATTATCGGAAGCCCCGGACCTATCGAATTTTACCGCAAAAACTGCGGCGGCGAAATGATCGAAGGCTCAGGCGAAAGCGTTTACAAGGGCATGTTTGACGGCAAAATTCTCTAAAACAGAATAAAAAAATCGAGGTATCTTACTTTTACGTGAGATACCTCTTTTTTGATTATTTATTATTTTATGTACTGTTTCCAGGGGATGTTTTTCGCGGAAACTATTCTTACGTTTGTGCCGTCATCGTATATCGCAGCGGCACCGTTTTCTCTTATTGCAAACATTATTTCAAAGTCTGCACCGCCGTTTTTAGTCAGATGAACACAGTCTTTTAACTGTTCGCAGCCGAGAATAGCGTCAACAGTTCTTGAGCAGAGAAGACGTCCGTCGCTTTCAAAAAGCAGACCCTTCTTCTTCATGCTTTCGCAAATTTCATCGATCCCGTCTTCTGTACGAAGCTCGGAGAATGTTTTTGCCGTTTTGAAAAATCCGCCGTTATAAAGGCTTTCACCGATTTTTTTACATACCTGAGGTCTTATAATATCGGTTCTTTCAAACGGATCCTTGTATCCGAGAAGCTGAATAAGGCAGTAAAGTGAGAATTCGTTATGTTCGAACGAAATATCTGCCGCAGGAATCGATTTTTCATCTTCTCCAACGGTAAATATGTCTGCGATCCATGCACAAAGAGCCGCTGAATTTTCAAATACTCTTATTTCAAACTCGTCTTTGCCGTTAACAGAATACCATTCGCCTTCGCGGGTGAGGAATATGTATTTACCTGAAAATACGGTGTTGAATTCAAAGGATATTTCGGGTTTTGCGATGTCTGAAAGATATTTTCCGATATTTTCTTCCATTTTGAAAATATCGTTTTCTTTTGCAACGATTCCTTCGATCATAAGGTCGGAGAGTGTGTCTCCCATTGTGTCAGTATGCTTTATCTTAAACGGAGACAGCTCGTTCGGAAGTGTTTTTGTCGCTGTTAAAAGAACGCTTATCTCTTCAGCCGTAAATACAAGATCGGGTGAATCCGCAGGCTCTGAGGTCTTTCTCTGAGAACGTTCAAAATCGGTCATTGCGAGTGTTTTGTAAAGTCTGAAAACACCGCTTGATTTGTTCTCCTCAATTTTAACCTGAATTTTTTCTTCAACCCTTTCAGGTTCTCTTTCTGCTATGGGTTCTTCTTTTTTGATCGCTTCTTTTGGTTCAACAATTGCAGGTTGTTCGTTAATTTCTTCGGCTTCTTCATCGTGATCTTCTTTTTCGGGAAGATTTTCGAGAATACGTTCAAAGAATTTGTAATGGTCTGCAAAAACACAAAGAACGATAAACGCTGCAGCAAAAATTACTGCAAGAATGGGGATAATAACATTTTGAGGACGGAGAATGTTTAATCTGGATATTTCCCCGGTTCTTCTCTGATGCTCTGTTAAAAGAATAGCTTCTCGGTCGTTTCTGCAATCGCAAAGGATACAGGGCTTTTTGCAGTCTGTACAGATCCTGGGCGGGTTAACGCTTGCGAATGTTCCGCTTGTGTCAATAACAGTCGCGGCCCCGCACCAGCAGTTGCATGAGCATACGTACATATTCTGACCGCATTTTGTACAGTCATATTTGGCATGTCCGTTTTCGTCTTCAGCATAAAATTCTCTGCCGCAATAGCAGTGTTCGCCAATAATTTTTATCTGCTCGTGAATGGGCATCGAAGAAATGTCACTTGCGGCTATCGCAATGACAGGGGAAAATGTAAAAATAAAAGCGAAAATAAAAGCAAATACTATTTTTTTCATCACAGCACTATACCTCCGCAAAGAGATATTACAGCAAAAACAAGCACAGATGCCGCGCCTGCTCCGGCAATTATGAGCGTTTCGTTTTTGTCTTTGCCTGCGCGACGGGCATACATATCGATAGTCAGTGCAAGAAAACCTGCCACGCAAAACGGCATGAAAAGATCCCAGCCGAGTATTGCCCTTGATACAATAAGCATAACAGGGAACGGAGCGTAGCAAAGCCAGTCAGCTCCGATGCCGATGTATTTGGGGAGAACGAATGAATAAAGAGTTATTATTCCTGCGGTAGATGCGATATAAAATAATGTTGTTAAAAGAATTGTTCCTATTCCGCCGCCAAGAGAAAATATACCGCAGATAACGGTTATTATAAGAGCGGAGGCTCCAACGATAAGGTTTTTGTCAAGTTTCATTTATAACACCGTACCTTTCGTTAAAATGAGGCGAAAAAGAGAATGTTAAGGCCGAGCATTGTAAGAATACCACCGACTGCCGCAAAGCAAGCGCATATATGCTTCGGAGCACCTGTGATTGTCTGCAAGCATCTGAAAACAGAAACAAGAGCCACAAATATGCCGAGAACACCGAATGAGGAGGTGGTGTTCGCATCGGTTATAAGCCTGATTATAAGCCCGATAAGCTCAATGATAAGCCCAATGCCGAATGAATATTCAACGCATCCGACAAAACGGAAGCCGTTTACTTTTTTGTCAGTCACTCTGCCTGTAACGTATGCTGCTGCGGAAAGTGCCGCAACCGTTGCCGCTCCGACTATGATTCCGAAAAATACAAGTAATGTTGTTTTCAGACCTGTTGCCGAATGCAGAAATGATAATCTTTCAAGTCCGAGGTTAAGCGTAAAAAATAAATATGTCAGACACGGAATAACAACGCCTGCAAAAAGATATTCCGAATAACTTTTTCTGTATGCCTCTTCGGGATGTATGCATAGTCTGCCGATTTGACATATTGACCGTAAAAAATCTGTCTTGATTTCATCGAATCTGTTCAAAACTGTCAATCCTTCTGTGTGTTTATATTTGGGCTTGAGCGGTAATGTTAAAATACCGTTCATGCACATACATCTTTATTATACCACATTTCGACGTTTTTTGCAATAGGGCAACTCTTTATTTCAGTATATTGACAAATCGAAATTTTTATGGTATCATATAACATTAATAAAAATATTTATAATGAAAGATTGATTGCTATGATTTTTTCAGATAATATCTCAGGTGTTAAACCCTCTGCAATAAGAGAGATCTTCAAGGTTCTCGGAGATCCTTCGATCATTTCTCTTGCAGGCGGTAATCCCGACCCCACAACTTTCCCTGCCGATAAAATGGCAACCGTTGCGGAAGAGCTTTTTGCTAAAAATCCGTCAGGCGCCCTTCAGTACGGTGT
>CAJGDF010000121.1 GCA_904502105.1 uncultured Clostridia bacterium | reverse complement strand
GGGGTCGTTTGTTACAACCCATTCGTGTGCATTTTCAAGAACACCGGGCTGAACCTGATGAAGAACGACGTCGATACCTGCCATGTCCTGTCCGTCAAGTGATCTGAAGTAATGTCCGGGGCCGCCGCAAAGTGAGAGGTGGGCACCCTGGTCTTCAATTATATGACCGATGTACATTACCCCTTTTTCTCTGCACCAGTCACCGAGCTTATAGCAGAAATGCTTTTCGTAAAGCTCTGTTACAACGTCCATGTATGAATAACGGACTGAGGAAGTTACATTTTCAACTTCATTGAAAAGAGCGGGGAGAAGATTTACGATCTCTTCGGGTGTCCTTCCGTTCTTTTTTGAAATAAGGTCGGGAAGATCATCTCTCCAGGGAATCGGATTCATATTGCCAAGACGACCGTAGTAAGACGCGTTTGCATTGCCGAAGGATGGCTCATCAGAGAAAAATCCCTTGAACGTATTTCCGAAATATTCTTTGAAACGTTCAAAATGAGGCTCGTATACCTCGGTGAGCATTGCGTTTGTTGAATCCGGATTTATCATGTCGATATAATTTTTTCTTTCATGTCTTGCCTGGGTTTTTATCATGTAATAAATACGCCAGAGACCTTCGGGAAGATCAACTGTGATATAGCCGTTTTCGATTTTGTCTGTGAGTATTATCGGATCTTCGGCGAGAAGAATGGACTCACCGGTTTTTTCGATTCTTTTGTATGCTGCGATCAAAACGAACGATTCTTCGCTTGAGATCCACGGAGCCTGTATCATTATCGGACCGTTGCCTCCGCCGATATCGCGGTGCACTTCATAAACAGTCAGCTGACGGTGCTCCGGATGCTTGTCGATATATCCGTTTGCGTAACCTGTCGGAAAATGCTTGTCGTCAAGAAGCCAAACCTTCATATCATGCTTCTTTGCATAATCAAGGATAAACTTGAAATCGTCCCACCATTTGTCTTCGCCGAACTGTTCGTGTGTACGGCTTTCAACGCACATCTCAGTTATTCCGCATGCACGCATGGCGTCCATTTCTTTTTCGAGATCTTCCCACGGTTCTCCGTGCTGCCAGAAGAAAGGGAGAATATATTCTTTGTTGAAATTGTTGCTTAAACATTCGTTTAATCTTTTGCTCATACCGATCCTCTTTTCGGATTTAATATAGTTTTGTTAATTGTAGCACAATTTTACAAATATGTCAATAATAAATGATTACAGTTTTTTTATGGATAATTTTTATGTTGAAAAAATATTCCCATACGAACAAAAAACTGCAAAAGACCTTGATTTATTTTTATTTTTATGCTATAATATTAAAGAGCGCACTTTGTTATGAGGGGATGGCTTGGGTTTGAACATTCTGCACATGAAATATGCCGTTGAAGTTGCAAGACTGGGATCTTTAAGCAAGGCTGCCGAATCACTTCTGATCGCACAGCCGAATATAAGCCGATCGATAAAAGAGCTTGAGGCGGATCTCGGTATAACTGTTTTTAACAGAAGTGCGAAAGGCATGGTTTTAACTCCCGAAGGTGAAGAATTTATAGGCTATGCGCAAAATATTCTCAAACAGATAGACGAAGTTGAAATGTTCTATAAACAGGGAGCTTTTGTTAAACAAAAATTCTCTGTGTCTGTTCCGCGTGCATGCTATATCTCCGAGGCTTTTGCTGCCTTTTCAAAAAGCGTTTCCAATGCTCCCGCAGAGATATTTTATACCGAAACAAACTCGCAGCAAACCGTAAATAATGTTCTTAATAACGATTACCGTATAGGTATAATCCGTTATGCCGAAAACCACGATAAATTTTTCAAAGCTATGCTTGAAGAAAAAGGGCTGTGCTATGAGCTTGTTGCGGAATTTAAGTACGTTCTTCTGATAAGCGCCGAAAATCCGCTTGCTCAGAAAGAAAATATTGTTTTTGATGATCTTTCGCCTTTTACCGAGGTCGTACATGCCGATTCGTCCGTTTCGTCTCTTCCGCTTGCGAAAGTAACAAAGGACGAGCTTTCGGATAATTCCGACCGTAAAATCTATCTCTTTGAAAGATCTGCTCAATTCGATATTCTTTCGGATAATCCCGAAACATTTATGTGGGTTTCTCCCGTATCTCAAAAAATATTGGACAGATACGGTCTTGTTCAAAAAAAATGCATTGAAAACAGAAAAAAATACAAAGATATGCTTATCTATAAAAACGGATATCGTTTTTCCGACCTCGATAAGAATTTTATAACATCTCTTATCGAATCAAGAAGAAAAAATATAAATTAAGCAGTTTGAATCGCAAATAAGTAAACATCTTATTGATTTACGGTATATCGATTTTCATTATATCGATATAAATAATACCGATATAACATTTTAATAATTCCCAAAGGGGATAAAGTGTGTTAAAATGATTATGTAATAATCAAGGAGGTGGCTTATGAACGGACATTCTATCTCCAAGGCAACACTTGGTAGACTTCCGCAATATTTGCAGTATTTAAAAAGATTGCCGCAGAACGACTGTGGGACGATCTCCGCAACGGCTATAGCCAAAGGTCTTTCTTTGGGTGAGGTACAGGTGCGTAAGGATCTCGCGGCTGTAAGCGGTGCAGGTAAACCCAGAATAGGGTATGTGACAGGTGAACTTATCAGGATCCTGGAAAGCCATCTTGGCCACGAAAAGATAACGTCGGCTATATTGGTCGGTGCAGGTAAGCTCGGATGCGCACTTTTGGATTACGACGGGTTTGAAGAATACGGCGTTAAAATAGTTGCGGCATTCGACTGTAATGAAAAGCTTGTTAATACCGCAAAATTCAATACCGAAATAATGCCGATGGATATGCTGAATTCATTTTGTTCGGAGAACAATATTAAACTCGGCATAATAACAGTTGGCGAAAGATCCGCTCAGCAGGTATGCAATCAGATGATATCAAGCGGAATCACCGCAATCTGGAATTTTGCTCCATGCGGATTGAAGGTGCCTGACGGTGTACTGTTAAAGCAGGAAAACCTGGCGCTTTCATTGGCGTATTTGAACAATCAGCTGTGTAAATAAAGAAAGTGCGGTATGAACCGTGCTTGTTGATGTAGTATAGACTCTTAACATATAAAGAAAGGGAACTTTCGTTCAGACGAAAGGTGTGACCGTAAAAATGAAACTTGACAGAGTAATCGCAGTAAGAAACAATAAAACGATCTACCGTGACGGCGACAGATGCGTTAAAGTTTTCAATGAAGGATATTCAAAGGCAGATGTGCTCAACGAGGCACTCAACCAGGCAAGAATGGAAGATATGGGTTTTAACGTTCCCAAACTCCTCGAGGTTACTGTTATTGACGGTAAATGGGCTATCGTTTCGGAGTTTATACAGGGCGTTACACTCGCTCAGCTTATCAGCGAAACCCCTGAAAAGAAAGAAGAATATATCAATTATCTTATCGATCTTCAGATCGGTCTTCATTCCAAAACTTGTTCTCAGATGAATAAGCTTAAAGATAACCTCAGACGTAAGATCGCAACCACCGAATTCGATGCAACTACCCGTTACGATCTTCATAACCGCCTCGGAAATATGCCCAGACACAATAAAGTTTGTCACGGCGACCTTAATCCCTCAAATGTAATCATAACCGAGGACGGAACACCTTATATTATAGACTGGTCTCATGCCGCAAGAGGTAATGCTTCTGCAGACGCAGCGCAGACCTACCTTCTTTTCTGGCTTAACGGAGATATTTCCGGCGCACAGATCTATCTTGATAATTTCTGCGCAAAGAGCAATATCTCAAAACAGTATGTACAGCTCTGGATGCCTATTGTTGCAGCTGCGCAGTCTGCAAAGGGCAACGATAAGGAAAGAGAATTCCTTATGAGCTGGGTAAACGATGCTAGACACGAATAAAAGATAAAAATTATTGTATAGAGAGGTATAAAATCATGATAAAAATTACGGTTTGTATTGGAAGCTCCTGCCACATCAAAGGTTCCCGTCAGGTAGTTGAACAGCTTCAGGATCTCATTGCGGAAAACAACCTCGGAGATAAAGTTGATCTCGGCGGCACTTTCTGTATGGGTAAATGCCAGCAGGGCGTATGTGTTACCGTAAACGACGATTTCCATTCCGTTACCCCCGAAACAGTAGGCGAGTTCTTTGCTAATGAAGTTCTTGCAAAGGTAAAATAACAATGGTTTTTGTTCAGGTATGTGTCGGCAGCTCTTGTCATCTTAAAGGTTCTCAGGAAATTGTTGAACTTTTGGAACAGGCGGCCGAAGAACATAAAATTACCGACGATATCGTGCTTACCGGCAGTTTTTGCATCGGTAAATGCAACCGCAACGGCGTTACCGTTCAGGTAAATGACGATGTCCATGTCGGTATAACCCGCGATAATTTCAGAGAGTTTTTTAAAACAAATATACTTGATGTTGTTGAAAAAGAAAGGATGTGACGGTTGTGGCAAATTGTTTGACATTGAAAAAATCGAACTGTAAAAACTGCCATAAGTGTATCCGTCATTGCCCCGTAAAAGCTATCCGTTTTTCGGGGAATCAGGCTCATATTATAGAAGACGAGTGTATTCTTTGCGGCAACTGTGTTGTTGTTTGTCCTCAGAATGCAAAGCAGGTAGTTGACGGCACCGAAAAGGTACGTGTTCTTTTACAGAGCGGCGATCCCGTTTTTGTAAGCCTTGCTCCGTCCTTTGTTGCAAACTACGAAGGCGTCGGTATCGTATCAATGCGCGAAGCTCTCAAGAAGCTCGGCTTTTACGATGTTGAAGAAACTGCGATCGGCGCTACTATCGTTAAAACAGAATATGAAAGAATGCTTCGTGAAGATCAGCGTGATGTTATTATAACATCCTGCTGTCACTCTATAAATCTTCTTATCCAGAAGCATTTCCCCTCTCTTATCGGATGTCTCGCAGATGTTATGTCTCCTATGCAGGCTCACTGTGCTGACATTAAAAAGAGAATTCCTAATGTTAAAACAGTTTTTATCGGACCCTGTGTATCCAAAAAAGACGAAGCTGAACATTACGAAGGTATCGTTGATGCCGTAATGACCTTCGACGAATTGACCGATTGGTTCGAGGCTTCTAACGTAGAACTCAAAAAAGAAATGGACTGCGACCCCGAAAGCCGCGCAAGATTTTTCCCCACAACGGGCGGTGTGCTTAAAACAATGGCACAGAATGTCCCCGGTTATTCCTACATAGCTCTTGACGGCGTGGAAAACTGTATAGATGCGCTTAAAGATATTGAAAGCGGAAAGATCCACCGCTGCTTTATTGAAATGTCTGCCTGTGTTGGCAGCTGTATCGGCGGTCCCATTATGGAAAAATCACATCACTCCACGATTCAGGACTATATGTCTATTGCTAATTATGCAGGTGAAGAAGATTTTGACGTAATGCAGCCGGATCCTCTTTCGTTGAAAAAACACTTTACTGTTATTGAACATAGGATCCCCATGCCTTCTGAATCCGAGATCATGAGTGTTCTCCGTCAGATGGGTAAATTGAAATCCTCTGATGAGCTTAACTGCGGTTCCTGCGGCTATAACTCCTGCCGTGAAAAAGCCATTGCGGTATGTCAGGGTAAGGCAGAGATCTCGATGTGTCTGCCCTATCTTAAGGATAAAGCAGAGAGCTTCTCGGATACTATCGTTAAAAATACGCCTAACGGCCTGATAGTTCTTAACGAAAATCTTGAGGTCCAGCAGGTCAATACCGCTGC
>CAJGDF010000120.1 GCA_904502105.1 uncultured Clostridia bacterium | reverse complement strand
GCGTCGCTGGGTCAGGCTTTCGCCCATTGCCCAATATTCCCCACTGCTGCCTCCCGTAGGAGTCTGGACCGTATCTCAGTTCCAATGTGGCCGTTCAACCTCTCAGTCCGGCTACTGATCGTTGACTTGGTGAGCCGTTACCTCACCAACTATCTAATCAGATGCGAGCCCATCTTTCAGCGGATTGCTCCTTTGATATTCAGATCATGCGATCCAAACATGTCATGCGGTATTAGCGCAGATTTCTCTGCGTTATCCCCCTCTGAAAGGCAGGTTGCTCACACGTTACTCACCCGTCCGCCACTAAGTCTTATTTCATTTGACCGAAGTCGCATTCCATAAAACTCCGTTCGACTTGCATGTGTTAGGCACGCCGCCAGCGTTCATCCTGAGCCAGGATCAAACTCTCAATAAAGTATTTTTAAATCATCCTTAGATGATTACATGTCTTTTTGAGTTTGTCCCAGATCATTACTAATCTGGTTCGTTTCGTTTTTTCAAAGAATTTTGACAGAGTATCAATTTCTTGTTACTCACTATGAACTCGAAGAGTTCATTTTCCTTCAATGAGTTTTCTTCTCATTTATATACTACAGGGTATATCACTGTTTAATTTTCAAGGTCCATTTGGAACTTCATAACCTTCGGTTATTCAGTTCTCTGGAATAACTTCGTTATTCCTATCAGACATCTTTGTGTCTTTATTCAAGCATTGGTCGACTCTGCCGACTTACTCGTTCGCTCTCTCAAGCGACTCGATTATTATATCACAGTTTTCTTCGTTTGTCAAGTCCTTTTTTTGTGAACTTTCTGTGAATCGGTTTTCCGTTTCACTTGAGAACTTTCGGCGTCCGTATATTGCTCGGATCGGCTCGTTTGTTTCTCTCGTTGAGCGGAGTTAAAGTATACCACAAGATCTCCTTTTTGTCAATACCCTTTTTAAAACTTCTTTTCCCCTGCTTTTTCTCTGTTTTTCCTGTAACTGTCAGCTTTTTACTGCTTTTTCCACCTTTTTACGCTTTAAAGTTTGGATATTATGTATATAATAAGCCATTTATATATGTTTTATTTATGCATTACTACATTATGTTTATCTTACAATCCACAGATTAGTATTTTTATATAATTTCAATATACGATTACGATTTAAGCCAGCCCTTTTCTTTTGCTTCAGAGATTCTTTCGTGTATAATTTTATGAAGGATTTCAGATCCGTCTTTTATTTTCTCAATGCGTTTTTCTACCTGAGAGAAATATATTCCGTTTCTTATCCAGCTTCTCCCGTTTCTTTCAAGGTTAAGTAATAACGGTTGAACTCTGTCCATTGCCGCTGCAAATTTTGCCTCGGGGGTCTGTCCGGCCTCAAATTCAAGCCAAAGAGAATGAATTTCAGTCTTAAGAGGTTCGTCAAGCATAGAAAAGAGTTTTTCGGCCGATGCTTTTTCTCTGTCTTCTTTATCCTCACTTGCTTTTGCATCGTAACAATATGTATCGCCCGCATAAATTTCAACAAGATCATGTGCGAGACAAAGCTTGATCGTATGTCCTTCATCAATGGGCTCATTCGAATACTTACTGAGAAGAGGCACCATTATTGCCATATGCCATGAATGCTCTGCGTCTGTTTCCTGTCTGTCCTCAGCTAAAATGTACGTCTGACGGTATATTGTCTTCATCTTATCTATTTCAACGATAAAAGAAAAAAGTTTTTCAATATCTTTATTCATAAAAAAAATCGCTCCCTTTCATGTTACCTAAATAAAGTATAGCATAAAAGAGAACGATAATCAAGAGTTAATTAAATGAAGCTATTAATTTTTTTACTGCCCGAAAAATCCATATATCTATTTTAACATCCTTCGGAAAAACCGATTCCGCAAAAGAATACATTTCAACCGAATCAATATTTTCAGTATTGCATTTCTGCTCCCAGATAATCCTTTGACAATTTCTGCCTTTACCTTCCCCTACCGTTATACGGAGAACAGGATATCTGCCCCCTGTAGGAAAACCGACCGGAGAATACTTTTCATATTCCGAATCAAAAAACTCAACAAGTACTTTTTCAAAACAGTTTTCATCCTCAGCTGCTTTGACCGATATTTTCTTTATGTTATTAACATTGTCTCTTAACACTGTTCCGGCCTCTTCATATGTTGAAACCGAGCAATTGTCAAACAACTCTTCTATATATAATAGTACAGTGTCCGATATTTCATATTTAATATATTGATCATAATCGCTGTTTGAGGCTGCGATAGTTTGCAATCTGATAATTTTACCGATATCACACTCAGCTTCGCAGGAGTTTTCACGTGAATATGCGCCAAACGAAACATTAAACATTACAACAAATACCACAACCAGCGTAAATACAAAAAATCTCTTCATAGTAAACCACATCCTTTTCGGTATCATTTTGCCCGAACAGATGTGATTTTATTCATTAAATGTTCTTTTCAGGAAATCCTATTTACCAACTGTATAGATATAGCCGTTTTTATTTCGGTCTACGCGTTCAACAATCCCCATACCGTTAAACAGGTTTAACACCGCCTGAGCAAGCGATCTGTGAATTTTCGCATTTTTCGCAAAATCAGCAGATGTAAATCTATCGGCAAGCCCGTCAGGTATCAATCTGAAATAATCATCTTTACAGAAAAAATGTTCCTCGGAGATCAATCTCAACGGAATACGGTCAAATCTTCTTACAGACTTTTTCTTACCGTATTTATTCAGTTTAAAATCCTTCAATTCCTCTGTTTCAAGCAAAACAACGACAAAATGAAACCCGGGATCGGCAACAAATTCACGAAGCGAATACAATTCAACCATTGCTTCATACAAATTTCCCTTACTCGGAGATTTTCGTCTGCCAACAACCTCTCCCGTTTGCGAGTCTATCCATGAAACATACCTAACCGCCGAAACGGGATGCACCACGGTTACATCGGAGACCTCAAGAAAAGCCTTGATTTTATCCTTCATTCTGAAAAGCTGACGTGTCTGTATCTCTATTATACCATTTTGTCCAACAATATCTGCAACATATTTTCCGACTTTAAGCTCATGGCGTTCCGTGCTCGGTTCAAAATATTTTTTTAAAACGGCATGTAATGTACCCTCCGAATATGTTCCTATCCCGTTTTTCAGACGTTCGGTTTCAAGAGTTTCTTTTAAAGCCGCATTAAACTTTTCAATATCCATTTTAAATAAAAATCTCCGTAATTCTTAATATTTTCGGAATTGACAATTAAATCCATTTATGATATAATTTTTTCATAATTAACAACAAACACATTTATACAACAAGGAGAAAGCCGTATGGATAAAAAACTTTTCAAAAGTATCCTGTTTATCATCGCATATTGCGTTGTCCTGGTTGCGGTTATAATCAATATTGAATGGGTTATTTCGACCGCAGGATGGATCTTATCACTGCTCTCACCTATTTTTATAGGTTTTGCGATTGCTTTTTTGTTAAACAGACCATATATGTTTTTCAAAAAATTATACTCCGCACAGATCCCTCGAAAAAATCAAAAGAAGCCTGTTAAGCAGCGATCCGAAAAAGCAGTTGCCCGACTGAAGAATTTAAGAAAAGCCCTGGCACTGCTAACGGTTTACATTCTTTTTCTTGCCATGATCGCACTCTTGCTCTGGCTCATTATACCCGAAATAACAAACAGTATCTCTCAGATCTCAACGAACATAGAGCTCTATATCAAAAACTTAAACAACTTGCTCAACGATTTCAACGAATGGCTTCCGTTCGATATTTCTTTCACAGAGCCGATCCTTACAACAGAGGTAAACGAAGACGGAACATCCACAAAGATCTCAATCGCACAGTTTTTATCTCAGAAGCTCACCGAACTGACATCAATCCTGCCGAACATTCTTTCGGGAATATTCCCGGACCTTTTCCACATGACAAAATCGATCCTTTCTTCGGTAATGAACATTCTCCTCGGTTTTGTAATGTCAATTTACATGCTTGCAAGCAAAGAGTCTTTGTTAAGCCAGTGCAGACATTTTTTTGATGCATATGCACCTAAAAAAATCGCAAGCAAAACTTACGAGGTTCTTGAAATCAGCCGTGAAGTTTTCAGTAACTTTGTAAGCGGCAGACTTTACGATGCATTGATAATCGGTATGATCTGCTTTGTTGGAATGAGCATTTTCAAATTCCAATACACGCTTCTTATTTCTGTTGTTGTGGCAGTAACAAACGTAATTCCTATTTTCGGTCCGTTTATAGGTGCGATCCCCTCGATCTGTCTGCTTTTGCTTGTTGATCCGATGCAGGCCGTATGGTTTACAATTTTCATAATAGTTCTTCAACAGATTGACGGAAACGTCATCGGTCCGAAGGTAGTAGGTGATTCCATCGGTCTCCCCGCATGGTGGGTTATGGTATCGATCCTTATCGGCGGTGGATTTCTCGGAGTATTCGGTATGCTTGCAGGTGTTCCGACATTTGCAGTAATCTACAAGATGTTAAAAAAATCAATTCATTATCGTCTCGAGAAAAAAGGTTTAGAACACAAAGAATCAAAGGATGAGTAATAACTATGCTTTATAAAAATGACTGGGACAAAGCAAAAGAACGCATCAAAGCATGGTGGAGCGGTGAAATCGTTGACCGATGCTGTGCATCTGTAGTTGCAGGAAAACCAACAAAACCTATCGACCCTAAAATAATGAATCTTCCTCAAAACAAAGAGGACAGACTCAAATATTGGACAGATCCCGAATGGGTCGTCAAAAGAAACAGGGCATCTATCGAAAACACATGGTATGGCGGAGAAGCATTTCCCCTGAGCAATCTGAACCTCGGGGCATCAGGTCATGCAGGATTTTTCAAAACCGCAAACTATGCTTTTGAAGACAGTCTGTGGTTCTTTCCAAGTTTAAATGATATAGACGACCTTGAATTTGACGAAAACAGTTGGCTTTACAAACAAACCCTCACCGTTGCAAAAGCGATGGCTGAAGACAGTAAGGGTGATTACTTCGTATCAATGTCCGATTGCTCCGGCAATATAGATGCATTGGCACACATATACGGTCAGGAAAACCTCCTTACTCTTATGATAGAAGATCCCCAAGCAGTAACGTTTGCAATGAATAAAATGCAGATCGCTTATGAAAAGATCCACAGAGGTGTTTACGATATTGTTAAAGACGTAAACAATGGCGGAAGCAGTATCGGATGGCTCAGGACATGGGCACCCGGATTTCATGCACAGCTGCAGGCGGATGCATCAGTAATGATCTCGCCCGAAATGTTCAAAGAATTCATTGAGCCCGAGCTGAGAACACAATGCGAAATGCTTGAATATCCCCTGTATCACTTCGACGGTATAGAGCAGATCCGGCATCTCGACAGTCTGTTATCTATAGAAAAGCTCAAAACAATTCAATGGACACAGGTTGCAGGTCAGCCGCCATGCACAGAATTCATCCCCGAACTGCAGCGAATTCAAAAAGCAGGTAAAAATCTTCTTATCAGTGTCTCATACGATCAGATCAAACCGTTAATGGAAAATCTCTCATCAAAAGGTCTGTATTTGCTAATCTGGGCACCATCCGAAGAAGAAGGCGAAGAAATCTTAAAATACATATCAAAAATGACTCATGAATAGACATTTTCACCTCGTAAAACATATTACGGGGTGTTTTTTATTCAACATATCCTTGCTTTATCAAATAAACTTATGGGAATCCCGTCTTGATAAAGCAAAAAATCTATCTGATAATACTCTGTGCACTTTTCTGTCAGCTTGTTTT
>CAJGDF010000119.1 GCA_904502105.1 uncultured Clostridia bacterium | reverse complement strand
TGGCAGACAATTATGATCATGCTTCTCGGTCTTGTTGCATTTATATTTGATACTGCAGGCGGTGTTCTTTTCGCAAAATTCCTCAACCTTTTCCTCAAAGAAAAGATCAATCCCATGGTTGGTGCTGCAGGTATTTCTGCTTTCCCCATGTCCTCAAGAGTTGTTCATAAAATGGGCCTCGAAGAAGATCCCCAGAACTTCCTTCTCATGCATGCGGCAGCAGCAAACGTATCAGGTCAGATTGCATCCGTTATCGCAGGCGGTCTTATTCTGACACTTGTACAAATCGGATAAGGAGATACGACTATGTTTAATTTTAAAGCTCTTTTAGATTCTCTTCCCATCATGGGGCTCGGTATGCTCGGTATATTCATTGTAATTGGCTTAATTATGGCTATAATCTGGATCCTTGGTAAAGCATTTTCCGAGAAAAAAGATAATCAGTAATTAAAAACAGATAATAAAATCTCTCCCCTCGGACATACTATTGATCAAGGAAAATGATAATATATGTTCGAGGGGAATTTATTTGAGTTATATTTACGCTATTATTGCAGGCGCAATAATGAGCTTACAAGGAGTGTTAAACACTCGTCTTGGCGAAAAGATCGGTGTTTTGGAAACAAATGCATTCGTTCAGGGGACAGCATTTGTATTATCGTTAGCAGTAGCCTATATCTTCGGTAAAGGTGATATTTCATCACTTTTTAAAACAGATTGGTATTATCTGACTGGCGGTGCCCTCGGTGTTTTAATAACTGTAACTGTAATGCTTGCAATGAGTAATTCATCTCCTGCTATTGCTGTTTCGGTAATTCTTGTTTCACAATTACTTGTAGCCGCCGGAATAGATTTTTGGGGAATATTTGGTACAGACAAAGCACCGTTCGGATTAAACAAAATATTAGGACTTATTATTTTGACAGTTGGAATAGTAGTATTTAAAATCAAGTGAGGTAATTATATGGACATGAAAGAAACACGTATAGGCGGAGAGCTTATATATGACGGAATTATCGTGCATTTATTCAAGGATGATGTTACCCTCCCCAACGGCAAAAATGCCGTCAGAGAGGTTATACGTCATCAGGGTGCGGTTTGTGTTGTTGCCGTAGACAACAATAACAATATATACCTTGTTAAACAATTCAGGTATCCATTCAATGATGTTATAGCCGAAATACCGGCAGGCAAACTCGATGCAAGAGAAACACCGCTTGAAGGTGCAGCCCGCGAACTCAGGGAAGAAACAGGAATAATTGCCAATAATTATGAATACCTTGGAGAACTCTACACATCCCCTGCTTTTTTGGATGAAATTATACATATGTATCTTGCTACAGATCTTTCTTTTGTAGAACAAGACCCCGACGAGGATGAATTCGTCGAGGTCGAAAAGGTTAATATTGATGATTTTGTAAAAGAGATAATGAATGGCAAGATACCAGACAGTAAAACGCAGACAGCCGTTTTAAAAGCTTACCTTTTACTGAAGCGTGACCGCTGAAACAAATCGGAAGGATTTATTCTCCAACTCATAGAATGTTAAAATATATTGAGAAGGACGCATTCTATCATTTGTTTTCTGATTTTCAACATATACAGTAAATATATTACCATCTGAACTTCCGGAACTTACGACAGTACCGGAAGTTATTTTATGTTTTACCTCCCAAGGGTTAACATAAAAACATTCAGTATTATGGTCATAATAAGAAACATATTCTGCAACAAAGTTTGTTTCCCCGAAATATAGTCTTATTTGTTCTTCAACTAAAGCTTTAGGGAAAGCAATATTATTCGAAAGAGGTGCTATGGATTTAAAATCTTCTGTCTCAAACAACCGTTCAAGTGCAAATGATGCAAGCTTCTCCGATGAAAGTTGATTTGTGGATACAAACTCAAAATCAATTAAATTACCGTAATTTTTATATAACCATGTACCTTTAACAATATCAGAAGAAGACGTATCGGGATAACTGTCCGGGAAACAAGGTACAATATCAGCCATAACAACGTTTATCGGTGAAGCTGTGTACATATTATAATGTCTGCTTAAAATAAAATAGGCTCCGTCCGGCTTGGGTTCAAAAATAACAACTTCTTTAGCAATAAGCTGTATGAAATTTGAAGGATTAAAAAGCGCTGTCTCAAGACGTATACGGCCGTTTTCAAGCTCAAAAACATCCAATACTTGTTTATTGTACGTTATACGGGATATGTCTGAAATCTTAATCAAATAGACGTCAAGCGATTCGTAATAATGTTCGGTTGAGGCAAGATCAACCGAAACATTCTTAAAATACAGAGAAGCCTGTTTTTTTATGTAATCAGCAGGAATACCAAGATAGATATATGAATCGGATGCCTCTTCTATAATACTTACAATATTATCCTGCATCAAAATAAACATATTAAGCAAAGAAGATAACGATAAATCATCGAAAGAACATATAGTACCGTTATAATTATCAAGCAACGAACCGTAATGATCGGAAAGAAGTTGACCTTTTGATCTCAAATCTTTCTCAGTTATCTTTTCGGGAAAAAGTATTGAAGGTTCTATGATAAATATATCACTTTCCGAGACGTTTAAAAAATTCGGATCTATAAGGGATATACTTTGATTATTTCGTACTCTTGAATACAGTTTGAATGAACTGTCACCGTTTCTTTCAAAAACAAATGTTTCAGAATAAATGGATTTTGAAAGAGACCGTTCTGCATAATTTACAGAAATCTCTGTTTTCGTTACATCTTTCAGTTTTGAACCATTTAAAATCGGAACCAATAAACGAGATTCGAAATCAAAAAAAGGAATTGAATATCTTTTTGTTTCTGGAGAATATTGCATAACAGACGAGCTATCAATATCTTCACCAAATAACTCAAAAGATAAACGGGACATTGACTCAAGTGAAACAGTCAAAAAAGAATATTTATCCGTAAGTAAATTTGAATATTTTTGAAGAAGATGATAGCTGATAATATAAAATTTCTCTTGAGAATTAAAGTTCTCTTCTTTATTTATTGAAATAGACGCATAATCTGACTCATAGCAATATAACGGATAAATAATATTATTATAATACCATTCACCTATTTTTGAAAGATCTTCAGAGGCAAAAGGTATATTACCTAAATCAAGGGAGTCAGGTAAAATGTTGACCGCAAATACAGATGCGGTGTTTGAAATCTTTTTTTCGATCGACGAAAGCTTATTTAAAAGTGAGTTTCGTTCTATTTCAGATAAAGAAGTATCATTTAGCTGAACTTCAATTTCATTTTTTTCATTGTAATACCGATCCAGAAGCTGAGTTGTTTCAGAGCAGGAACACAATGATATAAAAACAAATAAAAAGGCGACAAAAAGATATTTTTTCATAATAATTAGGAATAAAAAAATGAACGCACGGCATAGTTACACACAAATGCCGCACGTTCTTATAAATTATTTATTCTTCAGTTTAGAAGAAGATTTTTATTCGTATTTAACAGAGTGGCCGGTCTTCGCAGATTCAAAAATCTTTTCAAGAACACCGAGAACACGTCTAACCTGATAAGGTTTAACAATAAGCTCTTCTTTGCCCTGAATAGCGGCATCCACGTTTTTGTAGAAATCGCCCCAACCGCCTTCCCAACCGGGGAGAGGAAGCTGTTCGAGAGTTTCAGGAGGCTGAGGTGCAAATGTTCTGGTCGGGCCAGCAGGAGTATTAACTATAACGGGAGGAATAAGTTCAGCAAGTTTAGAAACTTTAGTGATACCACCGGTCTTACCGTCAAAGTTATCGATCTGCATTGTACCTGCATTACCTGCCATATACCAACGAGGTGTGGGCTTGAGGAGGAATGTACCGATTTCGATCATTACCTGAACACCGGAATCAAACTTAAGCTGAGCCATGAAATAGTCATCGATAAGAAGATTTTTAACGCTGTGAAGGTCTGCGCTGATGTCAGTAATCTTACCGGGAACCATGTTGCAGATCTGGTCAATGAAATGTACGCCCCAGTCATATACCATACCGCCGCCGCATTCGGGAAGAGCACGCCAACCGTGCATAATACCGCCGGTACCGTGGAGTCTGGACTGAATGGTGAATACATCACCGAGAACGCCGCTTTCAAATACTTTTTTAGCTACGAGATAGTCAGCATCCCAACGTCTGTTCTGATGTACAGTGAAGATCTTGTTGTTCTTTTCTGCTGCGGCGATCATTTCGTCGAGGTCAGCAACGGTAAGAGTAACAGGTTTTTCACATACTACGTTTTTACCGGCATTAAGAGCTGCGATTGTGAGTTCTTTATGTACCTGGTTGGGAGTAGCAACGAGACAAAGGTTAATGTCTTCATTAGCAAGAAGTTCATCAAGAGTATCAAAGCCGATCATGCCCTGTTCTCTTGCTTCTGCAACCTTTGCGGGATCAATGTCGTATACACCGATTACATCACAGTCAGGTATAGATTTAACACTGTCTTTGTGCCAATGAGCCATACCGCCATAACCGATAATACCAAGTTTAATTGCCATAAAAAGCACCTTCTTCTATAAAGAATTTTTTTAGTTTTTTTATTAAATCAAAGCTGATCATTCAGCTGTTGATACATTTAAATTTTGCACAGCATAAGAGCGTTTTGCTTTTATGTAGTCAATATATTCTTCAAAGGACATACTCTTTTCATAAATATACTGAGCATGACTCATAGAAAGAACACCGTCTGAAACACCGATATCACCTATATATCTGTAACAAAACGGATCAAATTCAAATCCTGTTATATCTTTTTTACCTTCGGGATAACGAAGAATAAATCCGTATTTATATATATTTTCGGAGATATATTTGTATAGATCAGAATTTAACATCTCATCTTTTGTCATGGAAGATGTTTCAGCAATACAAACAGTATATCCTGTTTCAAACTCACTATATCCGGGTTTTGCCACAGTAAGACCAACCCTTAACTCTGCTTCTTCAGCAGTATATCCTGCATTGATTTCGCTCTGAAAAGCCTGATTATAAAGTGTTTCCTGATCTGTAAATGATTTATAACCTGAAATAACTTTACATGTATACCCTGCCTGTTTTGCCGCATCAATAAATTCTTGAATTTTTATAGCGGTAACAGCCTCAAGCTTAACTGCAGGGTTTGATTCTGTGTCCATAAGTGAAATCTGATTAAAATCTTCAGGAATAGGATTGGATTTATTAACCAGCAACATATAATTCGAAGAAAGAATTTTATCGTATGTTTCTATTTCTTTCTTTAACGTTTTGATCTTTGCTTCTATCTCGGGATCAACAACAGGTTCATCGTTATTGTTTGACACACTGTCATCAGGTAAATCATAAATAATTTCTTGACCTGTAAAAACAAACATCGAGGCAAAGAAATAAACAGAAAGAACAAAAGCTATGCAAACAACAGCGATAACACCTATCGTCATAGGATCGCTATAGCTTTTTCCGTTCAAATAAATTCACCTCGACATTTGAAAATTTACTATGTTGTTTATGTAAACATATTAACACAACCGCTTCACTTTGTCAATCCCAAAAAGAGATTTTCACAGTTTTGTCAAATTTGATATTATTAAAAATATAATCAAACAGCATCACTGCGAGTAAATTGAGACTGATAAAGCTTCCAATAATGACCTTTTTTCTCAAGTAAAGTCTTATGGTCTCCGTTTTCAACTATACGTCCGCCATCGATTACAAGTATATCATCAGCATCTCTTATAGTAGAAAGACGGTGCGCAATAATAAAGCTAGTTTTACCCTTCATAAGCCTCAACATTGCTTTCTGAATATTCATTTCGGTTCTTGTATCTATGGAAGAAGTAGCTTCGTCCAGAATAAGGATTTTGGGGTCTGCAAGAACTGCTCTTGCGATAGAAAGAAGCTG
>CAJGDF010000118.1 GCA_904502105.1 uncultured Clostridia bacterium | reverse complement strand
TTCATTACCTGTACAGCATAGATCTCTCTGCTATGTTTCAACATTGGCAGTTTATTGTAATAATACCGGCTCTTTTCCTTATATTCCGGATATCCCGACTCAGAACATAGCTGAAGCATCATTCGGTATATTTCATTACGGATATCGTCATCCGTGCAGTATTGTTCAGCATGATCGGCAAGAGAGATCATTGTTTCTATACGTTCTTTATCTTTTGAAAAACCTCTCAGAACCGTACCCATTATTTCGGGATAAACAGAATAATGATCGGGATTCAGTCTTATCTCATGAATTCGTTCATGGTATAAACCTTCCATATCCCCATTCAATTGAAGCTCTTTTATCTTTGATTCAAACTCACGCTTATGTTCGGATTCAAACATAACGCCCATATCAAAAAGAGAATCTATAGAACATTTAAAAAGTACTGCAATTTTCGGAAGCAACGTTATATCAGGAGAAAGAAGACCGCGTTCCCATTTGGAAACAGTCTGCGATGAAACTCCGAGATGCTCGGCAACCGATTCCTGTGTCATATTTCGTGAGACACGTAATTCCTTTAATTTTGTTCGCAGCGCCATAACAACCTCATAAAAAGCGAAGAATATCTATACCGTTATTATATCACAACCTACAACTGATTGTAAACAGACAATTCAGCACAAAAGATTGTCGTTTTCAGACCAATACTAAATAGATCCCCCGAAATCGGAGGATCTATTTGTTATTTTATTCGCCGTAAACAGCAACTGTACCTTCATAATGATGAACCATATAGTCTTCAACTATCTGTTCATATTTATCTTCGTTGGATTCAAGCAAGGAAGTGATGGAAGTGTCTGTTTCGGTAACGCTCTCTATAACGCCTCTTGCGCCTTCGAGGAAGAAGCCGTATTCGGTGTTTTCAAGCATATTTGCAAGAACGCGGGCATCTCTTTCATCAAAGAAGATCTGATCAACCATATATCCGATAACATCTTCCTTTGTTTTAAACTCATCAAAGGGTTCATACATTGCATCAAGGACTATAGCCGTTGCGCCGGGATCTTTTGCATTTACGGGAATACCTGTTGCATAGTCAAGGCTTTCATGATAAGAGGGGAAAACACCGGGAGTTGCGTTCGGGCCCTGAGGATAAGGAAGGATACCGACATTATCAGTCACATAAAGCAATGATCTTTCAGATCCGAAAAGTTCGTTGCAAGGAGCTGTAAGAAGAACGATCTCGCCGTTAACAAACATATCGACACCTACGTAGTTCCAGGGATCGCCGGGATGGAGGTAGTCCTTACATGTCTCATAATAGATCTTACGGGCACGTTCAAAAGCAACGAAGCCTGCATCTGTATAAGCACCGCAAACCACTTTTCCGTCTTCGTAAGAAGAAAGTGTGTTACCGTTTGAAAGAAACATCATCATCGCAAAATATGCAGGGTGAGTTGCCATACCGTAGATCGTTCTGCCGCCGTCGTCATGCGTATATTCGGCAAGGCTGGCTTCAAACTGATCCCAGGTCCAAGCATTTGATTCAACATATTCTCTGGGGTCGGTAAGCCCGAGCTTGGAAATAAGGTTTTCGTTTACGGATATCGGATAACCGAATGAGGAATAATACATAAGTTCAGACCAACCGTAAGGAACGACAGCATAAACGTCATCTTTCCAGATCGTTGAATTAAGCATATTGGGTGTGCCCCATTTATCTGTATTCGCAATATCAAGAAGACCGGAAAGACCTGTAAGATAGCCTGCACGGATATCATTTACAAGGCCGTAAGTTCCTGCGGTTACGATATCGTAATAAGGCTGACCGGACATAACGGAAGCACGAAGAGTGGAGTAAACCGTATCGCCGCTGTATTCAACTTCGATTTTACAATTTAAAGCTTCTTCTACCTCTTTTTCACGCGCAAGTGCCAGATCTGAATTGGCTGTTCCGGTAATATAACCGTAAATAGTATCGGTGTAACAATGTCCCCATGTAACCTCAAAACCGTCAAGATCGGCTGATTCGACGTTTACGCTATATTCGGGAACGATCTCCGGTTCGGAAGATTGACACGAACAAAGAACAAACACAAAAGCGATAACAAGACAGATTATTCTTGAGAAATTTTTCATAACAAAAAACCTTAACTCTCGTTTACGAAAGTTTCCTTTCTTTTTTATTAACATAAATCTTTTCAATTTCAGGTTAAATTTAAAATTCAAAACGGAACATCACAGCATTATCCGAAATATCGCATACAGTATTGAATTTATCAAGCAATTCGCAGGAAACAGTCACGACAGATCCGTTAAGATAATTGTTTATATCCAAAGCAGATTCTTCTCCTCGGATAATATTCTGAACGAACATTTTCACGGGAGCATTTTCAAATTTAAAGTCGATCTGTTTAAAATCACCGAAAACACCTATACGTTCCGCATTACCGACATTACATGAAACAGTGGGCGGTGTTGTATCGTCAACAAACTGTCTTCTCTTTATAGCCGCAACGGAATAAACGCCTGTAGGGTTCATTGATGCTATAACAAAAGGCATTTTATCCTCACGTACAACAGTCGGAAGTTCGGTATTTCTTGCCATAACAGCCGCAGCCGCCTGATCAACAACTCTGTTTTTCGCTTCTTTCGCCCATGAATCGTACGGACCGAAGTACATACTGTCAACAAGAATATCGTCAGACATATTAAACTCGCCTCCGACAAACGACGGCGCGAATCTCTGCCATTTTACAGTAGCGGTGACCTCATCCAGTTTAGAATTTACCTTCATCCAATTTTTTCCGTAAGATGAACGCATAATGCCGACAGAACAACCGAGAGCCGCCCCTATATACAACGTATCCTCGCAGTTAACGACGCACTTCGAAAAAGGCAAAAAGTACGAAACTCTGTCCAGCGTTGTCGTATCGCAAAGCATATCGTCAGTAACATCGTATGTACGAAAAACATCCGAAAACTCACAAAGCTCTCTGCCTCTGTCTTTAAAGCCGTCCATGTCCGCATAGCGGAACTTACTTTCATCACCGAAAACACCGTTTACGGGTGCTGTACATGTAGAATGCTCGATAATGAGTTCAGGGAAGCATTTCTTTGCCACATCACTCATCATTTTTCTGTACGGAACAATACCTTCAAGTCCCGCATTGCCGTGAGCTCCCCAGTCTACTTTCCAAAAATGAACGCCTGCGTATTTACACCACAATGCACGCTCTTTCCAATACTCTTCATGCAATTCTCTGTGTGTTGAAAAATCCTTATGAAAGTCCTCACCTGTTAATGTCGGAGATATCCACAGACCGAGACCTTTCCAACCTTTTTCAATAAGCTTATCATTGAGCCCCTTTAAGCGTTCCGCAGGAGTACCCGGGAAAGACGGAAATCTTTCGGCATTGGGGATAACCGAACCAAAAGCCGAAATATCGGGAGATGTCGGAGCATCATACGGAACATCCCAACCGTCATCAAAAACGAAGAAGAGATCGCCTCTCAGATCCGGAAACTGATCGGCAAAACCGCCCTCTCCGAAGACATGTTCTTCATCGATAACATCACGTCCGCCGTTATTGCCGTCAAAAAAGCGCCGAGAGGTTTCTTTTCCATATATTTTATTTTTGCCTACATACCCTTGGGACGCCCATGTACACCAATAATTTTTCCCGCTGTCAATTGTTGCTTTGAAATTATTTTTTTCCATAAGAAAACACCTGAAAGAAATCAAATTACATTATAACAAAAAATATTTAAAATCGTCAAAATGTATCCTCCCCGAAAACGACAGGGAAGATACATTTCGAATAGTAAAATCATTTAAGAATAGATACAGCATCGGTGATATTTTTTTCATGGGCTTCTTTGCCGTATTTATCAACTTCTGCCTTATTCTTTTCGCCGTGAGTCAGACAGCCTGCACCGCCGATACAACCGCCGATACAAGCCATACCTTCGATAAAGTTGCCATCAAGAAGGTTTTTGCTGAGCTTGAGAAGCGCAACACGGCATGCTTCGATACCGTCGCAAACAACGGGCTTGATCTCAAAGTCGATATTCTGTTCCTTCATAGCCTGAGCAGCTGCATCTGTAAGACCGCCGCTGCGAGCAAAGATACGTCCGAAATAAGAAGCATTGTCGAGAACGCCTTCTTCGAGAGAAGCAATATCGAGATCTTTACTGTCAAAGAGAGCCTGGAGCTCTTCAAATGTTAAAACAGTATCAACATACTGCTTAACTTTTTCGAGCTGAGCTTCTGCTTTCTTTGCAGTACAGGGTCCGATAAAGATAACCTTTGCATTGGGGGTTGTTTCTTTGATATATTTTGCAAGAACAGCCATCGGAGACATATTATGAGAAATATGGTCAACGAGGTTGGGGAATGCGGATTTTATATACTGAACGAATGCCGGGCAGCAGGAGCTGGTGAGAAGGCCTTTTTCGGAAAGCTCTTTAGCTTCCTCAAGAGCTACCATATCAGCACCGAGAGCCGCTTCGATAACGTCGTGGAAGCCGAGAAGTTTAAGACCGGTAACGACCTGACCGAGTTTAGCATAAGAGAACTGGCTTGAAATGGAAGGAGCAACGATAGCGTAAACCTTGAATCCATTGCCGTCAGCATTGCTGCGCTGGCTCTTCTTGAGGATATCGATAGCATTTACCATAAAGGACTTATCGGTAATAGCACCGAACGGACACTGATAAACACAAGCGCCGCACTGGATACATTTGCTGTTATCGATAGATGCAGCCTTTTCATTATTCATGGAAATAGCTTTGACTTTACAAGCCACCTGACAGGGACGCTTGCGGCTTACGATAGCAGTGTAAGGACAAACCTTTGCGCATGCACCGCATTCTTTACATTTGGTTTTATCGATATGAGCAACGTGGTTGCTGTCAAAGGAGATAGCGCCGAATTTACAAACGTCCTCGCAACGGTGTGCAAGACAGCCGCGGCAGGCATTTGTTACTTCATAGCCGCCAACAGGGCATTCGTCGCATGCGATATCGATTACTTCAATGATATTGGGATTGCTCTTATCGCCACCCATTGCAAGCTTAACACGTTCGGCAAGAATAGCTCTTTCCTTGTAAACGCAGCAACGCATTGTGGGTTCTTTACCGGGGACGATTCTCTTGGGAATGTCGATAACATTATCAAGAAGAGTATCGTTCCATGCAAGACGGGCAACCTCACGGAGCACCTTATATTTAAGATGCTGAACTTTAGTATCAAATTTTCTCATTTTCATCGGCAGCACCTCTTAGAAGGTTATACCGTTCATAACAGCACGAAGAGCCTCAGCGGAAGCGTAAAGCTTAGCCATTTCATCATCGGAGAGCTTCTGGGTAATGATTGATTTAACACCTGTGGAGTCAACCAAAGAAAGGGAGCTCAGACAGATATCTTTAAGACCGTATTCGCCTTCATGGAGAGAAGAAACGGTCATAGCGGTTTCTGCATCACCTTTAAGGCTCTTAACAATGTGCATGGAGGTTGTTGCGATACCGTAAACGGTGCAGCCTTTTCTTGCGATGATCTTACCGCCGGATTTTTTAACGTATGTTTCAACGTCTTCACGTTTATATTCATTAACGAGATTGATGGGTGTTGCGATAGCGCCAACATATTCATCAAGAGGAACGCCTGCGATGGTTGCGGTGGACCAAGCAACAAAAGAACTGTCGCCGTGTTCACCGAGAACGTTTGCATGAACCTGCTGTTTGTTTACATGGTAGATTTCAGCAAGACGGGTACGAAGTCTGATAGTATCAAGAACAGTACCTGTACCGAATACCTGATTTTTGGGAAGACCTGTATATTTAAGGAATGCATATGTGAGAATGTCAACAGGGTTTGCAACGAGAATATAGAGTGCATTGGGAGCATATTTGATGATTTCAGCAGAGATGCTCTTAAT